>JAASSQ010000123.1 GCA_021767845.1 Roseovarius sp.
AACGGGAATTGCGCGGCGCTGAGCGGGAAATTCTGCGCGCCGAAATTGGTCAGCGCGAAAGTGGGCACGCCACGGGCGCGCAGGGCGCGCAGCAGGCGGACCGAGCGGGGGATTTCCGGGCGGGCGATGCCGCACCAATCGTCGCGGAAGAGCAGGATCTCGTCTTGCCAGTCGGGGTGCATGGCGGCGGTTTCCTCGACCGTGGTGGCGAAATCGTGGCCCGCGTCAATCCGGGTCATCATGGCGTGCACGTCGAAGGCGGAGAACAGCGCGGCGGCGCGGTCGGGGCCGATGCGTCCGGCCAGCCGGCGTTCAGGCTGCCATTCGATCAGCACGTTTCCGATGTCGAAGATCACGGCGTTGATGGTCATTGGATCACCTTCTGCGGGGGGCCTTGCCGGCGAGGGTCCGGCCCTTGGCGGATTCGCGCCAGAGCAGGTAGAGCCCCGACCCGATGATGAGGGCGATGCCGATCCAAGCGGTCGGCGCGGGCCATGTGCCGAAGACGGTCACGCCCCACATGATCGCCATCGGCATGGCGACGTATTCGAAGGGCGCGGCGAAGGCGGCCTCGGACAGGCGGTAGGCCTGGCTGATGAAGAAGCCGCCGAACACCCCCGACACGCCCAGCATCAGCAGGATCGGCCAGTCCTGCGCGGCCACCGGCCCCCAGGCGCGCAGCAGGAATTCCAGCGACGGGTGGCCGTAGCCCGCGAACTCACCATGCCCCAGCGTGGCGCCGAAGATCAGGCTGGCGACGATGAATGTGGCCTGGATGTAGAAGGCCATCGTGGCCGCGCTTTCCGTGCCGCCGATCTTGCGGGCGACGATATGGATCACCGCATAGAGCGTGGCCGCCGCGATCGGCAGGAGCGAGGCGATCTGGAAGGCCGAGGTGCCGGGCTTGACGATCACCAGCACACCCAGAAAGCCCACGGCGATCGCCGCCCAACGCCGCGCGCCCACGGTTTCGCGCAGAAACAGCACGGAGAATATCGTGATCACCAGCGGCGAGACGAAGAACACCGCTACCGCATCGGCGATCGGCATGGCCGCAAGCCCCAGAAAGAGGCACATATTGGCAAAGACCACGCAGATCCCGCGCAAAAGGTGCATCCCGATGCGGCGCGTGCGGATCAGGCGCCAGCCGCCCGACAACGGCATGATGACCGCCAGAAAGACGCACATCCCGATGGCCGAGCGGATGAAGATTACCTGGTGCAGCGCGTAGCGATCCGACAGGAACTTGATGCCTACGTCGTTGATCGAAAAACACATCACGGCGGCAAGCGCGAAGCCTGCGCCCACGAGGTTGGAGCGTGATGTGGCGGCGGTTGTCATCTTGGTCCTCGGGATGTCACCGGGCAGCGGCGCGAATGGCCCGTTCCAGCGCGTCCAGAAAACGGGAGCGATCCGCCTTTGTAAAGCCCTTGCCCCCGCCGCCTTGCCGGAACGGATCGGCGGCGCGCAGATCCGCCATCAGGTCGCGCATGGCAAGCTGCTGGCCGATATTGGCCGCCGTGAACGCCTCGCCGTTGTGGCGCAGAACCTGCGCGCCCGCCTCGACGCATTTGGCCGCAAGGGGGATGTCGCCCGTCACCACCACGTCGCCAGCCCCGGCGCGGTCCGCGATCCACTGGTCGGCCACGTCAGGGCCTTCAGGCACGATCACGGTTTCGACCAGCGGGTTGGACGAGGGGCGCAGCCCGCCGTTCGACACGATGTAGAGGCGCAGGCCGTGACGGGTGGCGACCTTCTCGGCCTCGGCCTTGACGGGGCAGGCATCGGCGTCGATGTAGAGGCTCACCCGGTTGCCTTCTTGGGCGCCTCGGCCTCGCGCTTGACCTTGTATTCCTCGGGGATCGGCATCCGGTTGAACGCGTCCAGCCCGGCAATCTTGTAGGCTTCTGCCAGCGTGGGGTAGTTGAAGGTGTTCTGCACGAAGTAATCCACGGTGCCCTTGAGGTTCAGCACCGCCTGCGCGATGTGGATCAGCTCGGTCGCGCCCTCGCCCACGATCTGCACGCCCAGAACCCGCCGGGTTTTCAGGCTGAACAGCATCTTCAGCATCCCGTGTTCCAGCCCCATGATATGCCCGCGCGAGGTTTCGCGGAAACGGGCGACGCCGACCTCGTAGGGGATGCCGCGCTCCTGCATTTCCTCTTCGGACATGCCGCAGGTGGAAATCTCGGGCACGGAATAGATGCCGTAGGGGAACCACGGGCTTTCCGGCAGCGTGGGCGTGTCGAGCGCGTGGCAGGCCGCGACGCGGCCCTGCTGCAACGAGGTGGAGGCCAGTGACGGATGCCCGATCACGTCGCCGGCGGCATAGATATGGGGCACCTCGGTCTGATAGCTCTTGCGATCCACCGACAGCCGCCCGCGATGATCGGCCGAGAGCCCCGCGGCCGACAGGTTCAGGCTTTCGGTCGCGCCCATGCGGCCCGCCGCGAAGAGCAGCATTTCGGCGCGGACGCGGCGGCCGTTGGCAAGGACGACTTCAACGTGTTCGCCCGCGTCCTCGATCTTGTCGATGGCGCTGCCAAGGCGCAGGTCCACGCCGTTTTCGCGAATCTGGTGGGTGAAATCCTGGATGAGCGTGCGGTCGATGAAATCAAGGAAGGTGTCGCGCGGCTCGATCAGGGTGATGCGTACGTCGAGCGCCGAGAACATGGTCGCGTATTCCACCCCGATAACGCCTGCCCCCACCACGATCAGGCTGCGGGGTATGCGGGCGAGTTCGAGGAATTCGTCGCTGTCCACCACGGTCGAGCCGTTGAAGGGCACGTTGTCGGGCCGGTAAGTGCGCGTGCCCGTCGCGATCAGGAAACGGTCGGCGGTAAGGGTCGTCTTGTCCCCGGCTTCGGTCGCGACCTCGATCTCGTGCGGGCTGATGAAGCGCGCCAACCCATTGAGCGTTTCGACATGGTTGCGGTTGAACTGGTGTTCCAGGACATCGACCTCGTAATCCAGCGTCATGTGCAGACGGGATTTGAGATCCTGCGCGCCGATATTCTCTTTCACCCGGTAGGAGCGGCCATAGAAGCTGCGTTCACGCCAGCCCGAGAGGTTCAGCACGGTTTCGCGCAAGGTCTTGGACGGGATCGTGCCGGTATGCACCGATACCCCGCCCAACCGATCCTTGCGGTCCACCACGAGAACCTTGCGCTTGAGCTTGCCCGCCTGGATCGCGGCGGCCCGGCCCGCGGGGCCGGAGCCGATGATGATGAGGTCGTAATGGGACATGGATCACCCTGCGTAGAGCGCCTCGGCATGGAAGGAGACGTGATCTTCCATGAAGGTCGAGATGAAGAAATAGCTGTGGTCATAGCCCGGCTGCATCCGCAGCGTCGCCTGCTGGCGGCGTTCGGCGCAGGCCGCGGCAAGCGCCTCGGGGCGCAGAAGGTCAAGGAATTGGTCCTGCGTGCCGGTGTCCACCAGAACCGGCCCGTCAAAGCCACGCTCGCGCATCAGAAGGCTCGCGTCATGCGCGGCCCAGGTGGCTTCGTCCTCGCCCAGATAGGCCGCAAATTGCTTGCGGCCCCAGGGGCTGGCCGTCGGGTTCGCAATCGGCGCGAAGGCCGAGACCGAGGTGAAGCGCCCCGGCAGCGACATCGCCAGCGTCAGCGCGCCATGCCCGCCCATCGAATGCCCGGTGATCGCCTGCCTGTCGCCGTCGATGGGGAAATTGGCGGTCAGGACGCGGGGCAGATCCTCGGCGATGTAATCCCACATGCGGTAATGCGGCGCCCAGGGGTTTTGCGTGGCGTTGACGTAGAACCCCGCGCCCTTGCCCAGATCGTAGGCGTCGTCATCGGCCACCGCATCGCCGCGCGGGCTGGTGTCGGGAAAGACGAGCGCGATGCCCTGTTCGGCCGCCCAACCCTGCGCGCCGGCCTTGGTCATGGCGTTTTCGTGGGTGCAGGTCAGCCCCGAGAGATACCACAAGACCGGGACCGGCCCATCCCGCGCCTCGGGCGGGAGGAAGAGGCCGAAGGTCATGTCGCATCCCGTGGCCTGAGAGGCATGGGTATAGACCCCCTGAACCCCACCGAAGCAGGCGTTTTCCGATACGGTTTCCATTCGTCATCCCCTTTCCAAGCAATCGCGCGATTTGGCGCGACAGTGACCACGGCGCAGGGACTTTTGACAACCCCGCAGGCGTCATCCGTCAGTAAAGACCCGACACCCAGCCGATCACCAGCGATACCGTCAGCACCGCGCCTGCGGTGGAAAACAGGATCGCGGCGGACACCCGGTGCGGCGCCACGCCGTAGTGCTGCGCCAGAATATAGACGTTGCCCGCCACGGGCAAAGACGCCGCCGCGATCATTACCGCCGCCGAATAGGGATCGACCGGGAACAGCACCAGCGCGGCCAACGCGACAAGCGCGGGGTGCAGCAGCAGCTTGCACGCGCTGAGATAGCCCGCGACCAGCGGACGGTCGGCGGATTTCGAGGCCAGCGACGCCCCGATCGCGAACAGGGCACCGGGCGTGGCCGCGCCGCCCAGTATCGACAGGAACTGGTTCATCGGATCCGGGATCGGCAGGCGCAGCGCCGACCATGTAAAGCCGAGAAAGATCGACACGAGCATCGGGTTCTTCACAAGGCCAAGGCCCACCGTCCGCAGCACCCCGAGGCTCATCCGCCCGTCGCGCGACCCGGTCACGAGGATCACGACCAGCGTGCCGAACACCACGAAATCGGCGGCCAGCACCAGCATCACCGGCCCGACCGCCGCCGACCCCAGCAGCAGCGTCAGCATCGGCACACCCAGAAAGCCGGTATTGCCGATGGCGGCGCATTGCGCCTCGATCGCGGCTTCGGCAACGGGCTTGCGTCGCAGGAACGCGATCAGCATGGCCAGCCCGAACACGAACCCGGTGGCCCAGACATAGGCCGCGAGAAACTGCCAATCGAGCACGTCGGCAAAGCTGAGATTGGCCGAAAAGCGGAACAGCATCGCCGACAGCGCGAAGTAGAACACGAATTTCGTCAGCCACCCCGTGGCCTCTTCGGTGAAAAAGCCGGTGCGCCCCGCGCCGTAGCCCAGCCCGACGATCAGGAAGAAAGGCAAAGTCTGAAGGAAAACCGCCAGCATTTAAGCTTGGTATCATGCTGGTCGGTCTGGTCAATGCAGTGGCCGCGCGGCCCTACCCGCTGCCGATCAGGACACCGGCCGCGAATACCAATGCTCCGCCCAACACAACCTGGAACGCCGCGCGGAAGAACGGCGTTTCCATGTAACGGTTCTGGATCCAGGCAATCGCCCAAAGCTCGATGAACACCACGGCAAAGGCGATCAGGGTCGCGGTCCAGAAATGCGGGATCAGGTAAGGCAGCGCGTGGCCCAGTCCGCCGATCGTGGTCATCACGCCCGAGGCGATGCCGCGCTTGACCGGGCTGCCACGGCCCGACAGTTCGCCGTCGTCGCTGGCCGCCTCGGTGAAGCCCATCGAGATCCCCGCACCCACGGAGGCCGCCAGCCCCACGAGGAAGGTGGTCCAGGTATCCTGGGTGGCAAAGGCGGTGGCGAAGATCGGCGCAAGGGTGGAAACCGATCCGTCCATCAGACCGGCGAGGCCCGGCTGCACCCAGGTCAGCACGAATTGCCGCTTGGCGGTGCGCGCCTCGGCATCGCGGGCGTCATCATCCAGATGTTCGGCCTCGAGCGCGCCGGCCCGATCGTGGTGGCCGGATTCGGCCGCGGCCAGATCCCCCAGCAATTTCCGGGTGGCGGCGTCCGTGCTGCGCTGCGCGGCCTTGCGGTAGAAGGTTTCGGCGTCACGCTCCATCATCTCGGCCTCGGCGCGGATACGGTCGATCCCGAGATTCTCCATCAGCCACACGGGCCGACGGGCGTAGAACCCGGCCACATGCTCACGGCGGATGAGCGGGATCGCCCCGCCGAAACGGGTTTCGTGCAGATCGATCAAGGCGCGGCGGTGGGTGTCTTCCTCGGCGGCCATGCCATCGAAGACCTTGGCGGTGTCGGGATAATCGGCGCGCAGGCGGTCGGCGTAGCTGCGGTAGATCTGCGCGTCGTCCTCTTCCGAGGAGATGGCAAGCGCAAGGATCTCCTGTTCGCTGAGGTCGGCGAACCGCCTGCGATGTGTGAACCCGGGAATCATGGCAAAGCTCCATTTAGAATGATTCTAAACTACTCGATCCCGAAGCAATCGCAAGCCCATGACAAGACCCTTGATGCCCGAAAACTGAACCGACTAGTTCAATTACTGCTTGCAAAGTGAACCGTTCAGTTTAGATATGGCTTATCTAAACCGATCAGTTCAGATGGTGACTCTCATGAAACCGTTTCTTGCACTTGCTCTCGTGCTCGCCACCGCCGTCACTCCGGCCTATGCATTCGGGCCCGATCTGAGCACCCTGATCCCGGACTTCAGCTTTCCCGACCCCGCTCCGGCAACCACGCCCCCGAACGCGACAAGCGCAGACGGGTGAACGGCACCGATCTGCTTGCGATCCGGCCCCGGCCCCGACTAGACTGCGTGGGCTGTGGGGAGAGACCGCATGACGGCGACGGCCGCTGAAATCAAGAAGGGGCGGAAGTTCGAGCAGGTGCTCGACGGGGCGCGCGAAGTGTTCATGCGCGACGGGTTCGAAGGCGCCAGCGTCGATGACATCGCCCGCGCCGCCGGTGTCTCGAAGGCCACGCTCTACAGCTATTTCGCGGACAAACGCCTGCTGTTTTCCGAAGTGGCCCGCATCGAATGCAACCGGCAGGCCGAGGCGGCCTTGGCGGAGTTCGACCTGAATGACCCGGTCGAGGATGTTCTTCGGCTGGCGGCGGACCGGATCGTGCGGTTCTTCCTGTCGGATTTCGGCCAGCAGGTGTACCGGATCTGCCTGTCCGAAGCCCACCGGTTTCCCGAACTGGGCCTGCGCTTCTACGAATCCGGCCCCGCTATGGTGCGCGACCGGTTGGAACGTGTCCTGGCGCCTTACGTGGCGCGCGGCGTGCTGCAGATCGACGACATGGATCTGGCGGCGCACCAGTTCAGCGAATTGTGCAAAAGCGATCTGTTCGCGCGGCGCCTCTGCGGCATCTGCGATACGGTCACCGAGGCGGACATCGACCGCGTCGTGACCGGCGCGGTCGAGATGTTCCTGGCCCGATACCGCGCCTGAAACGGCGCGGCGCGATCAGGCGCCCACGTCGATGATCGCCTTGGCCAGTTTCGGCACGGTGTCCTTGTTCAAACCGGCGATGTTGATGCGGCTGTCGCCCACCATGTAGATCCCGTGTTCGGCGCGCAACCGCTCGACGATCTCGGGCGACAGGCCGAGGCGCGAGAACATGCCGCGATGCTGCGCGATGAACCCGTAGCGGTCCGAGCCGGACAGGCGGCGCAACTCGGTCGAGAGTTGTTCGCGCAGGGCCAGCATCCCGTCGCGCACGTCTTCCAGTTCGGCCTGCCAATCGGCGCGCAATTCGTCATCGTTGAGCACGATCGACACCACGCGCGCGCCGTGATCGGGCGGGAAGGAATAATTCTGCCGGTTGAGATAGGCCAGGTTGCCCTGGGTGATGCCGTGCATCCCCTTGTCCTGTGCAACGGCCATCAGCAGGCCGGTGCGTTCGCGGTAGATGCCGAAATTCTTGGAACAGCTTGCCGCGATCAGCATCTCTGGGCAGCCCGACGCCACGGCACGGGTGGCGGCGGCATCGGCTTCGAGCCCGTCACCGAAGCCCTGATAGGCGATGTCGATCATGGGCAGCGCGCCCTTGTCGTTCAGCAGGTCGATCACCGCCTGCCATTCCGGGCCGGTCAGGTTGGCGCCGGTCGGGTTGTGGCAGCAGCCGTGCAGCAGCACCACGTCGCCCGCGCGCGCCTGGCCCAGATCCTCCATCATGCCGGCGAAGTCCACGCCGCCGCTTTCGCTGTCGAAATAGCGATACATGACGGTTTCGATCCGCATATGCTTGAGGATGCTGAGGTGGTTGGGCCATGTCGGGTCCGACACGAAGACCCGCGCGTCCGGGTTGGCCATCTTCACCAGATCGAAGGCCTGGCGCACCGCGCCGGTGCCGCCGGGCGTGGCCACGGCGGCCACCTGATCGCGGGGCACCGCATCGCCCAGCACAAGGCCGATCATCGCGTCGGAAAACGCCGGGTCGCCGGCAAGGCCGGTATAGGCCTTGGTCGTCTCTTCCTCCCACCAGCGCCGCTCGGCCGCCTTGATCGCGCGCATGATCGGGGTGACGCCTTCGGGGTTCTTGTAGACCCC
>JAASSQ010000124.1 GCA_021767845.1 Roseovarius sp.
GCGGCGGCCAGGGTGAGCGTGCCGTTGGCGGCGCCCGCCACGGCCATGCCCGGCGGCAGCGTGCTGCCGGGGACGAAGGCGTTCAGGTCGTCGCGCCATGCGGGGCGGCCGCGCTGATGGCAGGTCAGGTGCACGTTGGGGTTCCAGCCGCCCGACACGGCCAGGCAATCGGCCGGGATCACCTGCCCGTCGGTGAGGGTAATCGACTTCAGCCCCTTGCGGCCAACGGTATCCTTGACGCCTGCGCCCCGGATGTGGCGCGCGCCGGGAATGTCGAGCGGGGCCGGCGCGTCGCGGCTGTCGATCACGGCGGGCACATGCACGCCGCGCGCGGCCAGGTCGGCGGCGGTGCGCCAGCCGTCGTCGTTGTTGGTGAAGATCGCGACCTCGTGCCCCGGCGTCACGCCGAAGCGGTTGACATAGGCCCGCACCGCACCCGCCAGCATGATGCCGGGCCGGTCGTTGTTGCCGAAGGCGATAGGCCGTTCGGTGGCCCCGGCGGCCAGAACCGCGCGGCGCGAATAGATCCGCCAGAGGATCTGGCGCGGTTTGCCGCCCGCGTCGGGCAGGTGATCGGTGCAGCGTTCCAGCGCGCCGTAGATGCCGTGATCGTAGGCGCCGTAGACGGTGGTGCGGGGCATCAGGCGGACATTGTCCATCGCCGCCAGTTCCGCGACGGTCTGCGCGGCCCAGTCGGCGCCCGCCATGTCATCGACCGAGAGCGTTTCGGCGTTGAGACGGCCGCCGGGGCGGAAATCCTCGTCGGCGAGGATGACGCGCGCCCCGGCGCGGGCGGCGGCCAATGCGGCGGAGAGGCCAGCGGGGCCTGCGCCGATCACCAGAAGGTCGCAATGCAGGAAGCCCTTGTCGTAGCTGTCGGGGTCGTCCTTCATCGACAACCGGCCCAGCCCGGCGGAGGCGCGGATGGCCGGTTCATACAGCTTTTCCCAGAAGCTGCGGGGCCACATGAAGGTCTTGTAATAGAAGCCCGCCGACAGGAAGGGCGACAGAAGGTCGGTCACGGCCATCAGGTCATGTTCGAGCGAGCCGCGGTGGTTCTGGCTGGTGGCGCGGAGATCCTCGAACAGCTCCACGGTGGTGGCGCGGGTGTTGGGCTCCTGGTGGGCGCCGATGCGCAGCTGCACGAGCGCGTTGGGTTCCTCGGACCCGGCGGTGAAGATGCCGCGCGGGCGGTGATACTTGAACGACCGGCCGACGAGCCGCTGCCCGTTGGCCAGCAGCGCCGAGGCGAGCGTGTCGCCGGGGTGGCCCTTCATCCAGGTGTCGTTGAAGCGGAAGCTGAGGGTGGCGGAGCGGTCGATCTGGCCGCCTGCGATGCGGTTTGGCTGGCTCATCTGTCGCGCCCCCGGTCACGGGCCACGTCACGGGCCAGTTCGACGGCCGTGATCTCGTGGGTGGTTGTGTCGCGGGTCACCACGAGCCAGGAGCGGTCGCCCTGCTCGTGATACCACAGCTCCTTGTGCAGCCCCGCCGGGTTGTCGCGCAGGTAGCCGTAATCGTGGAACCGCTGCATCGCGTCCTCGGCCTGCCAGTCGGGACGGTCGATCAGCGACACGTCGCCCAGATAGACGAACTCGGCGGCGTCGCGGGGACCAAGAAGCGGATGGTCGATGATCATCAGTCGTGCCTTTTCAGTGCAGGTTGGGCTGGTTGCCCGCGCCCTTCTCGTCGATCAGGTTGCCGGTCATGAAACGGTCGAGCCGCATCTGGGTGGCGGTGGGGTGCGGCTCGTCGCGGGCCAGCAGATGCGCGTAGCAGAAGCCGGAGGCCGGGGTTGCCTTGAACCCGCCGTAGCACCAGCCGCCGTTGAAATAGAGCCCGTCGATATGGGTGCGGTCGATGAAGGGCGAGCCGTCCATCGACATGTCCATCACGCCGCCCCAACTGCGCAGAAGCCGCGCGCGGCCGATCATCGGCATGATCGCCATGCCGCCTTCGGCCACGTCCTCGACCACCGGAAGATTGCCGCGCTGCGCGTAGGTGTTGTAGCCGTCGATGTCGCCGCCGAAGACCAGCCCGCCCTTGTCGGACTGGCTGACATAGAAATGCCCCGCCCCGAAGGTGATGACGCCGGGCAGCACCGGCTTCAGCCCCTCGGTCACGAAGGCCTGCAACACGTGGCTTTCGATGGGCAGGCGCATCCCGGCCTTTTCCATCACCCGGCTGGAGGAACCGGCGACGCAGACCGCGACCTTGCGGGCCTTTATCGCGCCGCGGGTGGTTTCGACCCCGCGGCACTGGCCATTCTGGATGTCGAACCCGGTCACTTCGCAGTTCTGGATGATGTCCACGCCGCGTTCGTCCGCCCCGCGCGCATAGCCCCAGGCCACGGCATCGTGCCGGACGGTGCCGCCGCGCCGCTGGTAAAGGCCGCCCTTGATCGGGAAGCGGGCGTTGTCGAAATCGAGGAAGGGCAGTTCGCGGCGCAACTGCGCCTCGTCGGCCAGTTCGGCATCGGCGCCCGCCAGGATCATCGCGTTGCCACGGCGCACGAAGGCGTCGCGCTGCGCGTCGGAATGAAACAGGTTCAGGATCGACCGCTGGCTGACCATCGCGTTGTAATTGAAATCCTGCTCCAGCCCTTCCCAGAGCTTGAGCGAAAATTCGTAGAACGGCTCGTTTCCCGGCAGAAGATAGTTGGAGCGGATGATCGTGGTGTTGCGCCCGATATTGCCCGACCCGAGCCAGCCCTTTTCCAGCACGGCGATGTTCCGCATCCCGAATTCCTTGGCCAGGTAATAGGCGGTGGCCAGCCCGTGCCCGCCGCCGCCGACGATGACGATGTCGTATTCGGCCTTCGGGTCCGGTTCGCGCCAGACCGGTTTCCAGCCCTTGTTGCCGGTCAGCCCCTCGCGGAGAATGCGGAGTGCGGAGTAACGCATCGGGCAGTCATCCCATAGCTTGTGTCTGGTCCACTGTGACGCGCCGAGCGCCGCTAGACTTTTCCAAAACGGACGGCTAGTTTCACAAAATGGCCGCGATTGGTTCAAAAAACGTGACCACACGGCGAATCGGCGTGCTGCCGGTCGAGGGCTTCGCGATGATGTCCTATGCCTCGCTGGTCGAGCCGATGCGCGCCGCGAACCTGCTGGCGCGCCGGACGCTTTACGATCTGGTCAATGTGTCGGTGTCGGACGGGCCGGTGGCCAGTTCCGGCCCGGCGGTGGTGATGCCGCAGGCACGGGTGGGCGAGGACCTGACCCTCGATTACCTGTTCGTGGTCGCCGGGGGCGATCCGACGCGCTATGGCGATCGGCAGGTGATGAACTGGCTGGCACGGCTGGCGCGCGAGGGCGTGCCCCTGGGCGGGGTGTCGGGCGGGCCGATCATCCTGGCGCGGGCCGGACTGATGACGGGCCGGCGCATGACCGTGCATTGGGAACATGCCGCGGCGCTGGCCGAAATCTCGCCCCATCTGCTGATCGAGCGGTCGCTCTACGTGATCGACCGGGACCGCGTGACCTGCGCCGGAGGCACCGCGCCGATGGACCTGATGCACGCGCTGATTGCCCAGCATCACGGCGCGGCCTTTGCGCGGCTGGTGAGCGACTGGTTCATGCATACCGAGGTGCGCCCCTCGGTCGGGCCGCAGCGCGCGGGGCTGGTCGAGCGGGTGGGATCGAACACGCCCGCGATCCTCGATGCGGTGGAGGCGATGGAGGCCCATGTCGCCGAGCCACTGCCGTTGACGAAGCTGGCCGCCTATGCCGGGCTGTCGCCCCGGCAGTTGAACCGGCTGTTCCGCGACAAGCTGGGACGCTCGGCCATGCGGTATTACCGGGAATTGCGGCTGGACAAGGCGCAAAGCCTGCTGCGCAACTCGCCCCTGAGCCTGACCGAGATCGCGTTGGCGACCGGGTTTGCCAGCTCGTCGCATTTCTCGCGGGTCTATGCGCAGCATTACGGGCAGCCGCCTTCGGCCTATCGCTGACGCGCCCCTGGCTCGGCGGGCGGGCGAAAGCGACAGGGCGGACGCGATTTCCGCACGGCGCTGGACGCGGGCGGGCGGGCTGCCTAGGCTTGCCGCGACCGACCTGATGGAGGCGCTTGATGCGTATTCTGGTTCTGCAACACGCGACCTGCGAACAACCCGGCATCTTCCGCACGTTTCTGGCCGAGGATGGCCATGACTGGGACGCGGTGGAGCTGGACGCGGGCGAGGCGCTGCCGGAGATCGACGGCTACGACGCCTTGTGGGTCATGGGCGGCCCGATGGATGTCTGGCAGGAGGAGGCGCATCCGTGGTTGGCCGAGGAGAAAGCCTATATCCGCGACGCGGTGGAGACACGCGGCCTGCCCTTTCTGGGGTTGTGCCTTGGGCATCAGCTCTTGGCCGAGGCGCTTGGCGGCAAGGTCGGCCCGTCCGAGCGCCCGGAGGTGGGCGTTATGGACGTCATGCTGACCGAGGCGGGGGCCAGCGGGGTGTTGTTCGACGGGTTGCCCGAGGTCTTTCCGGCCCTGCAATGGCATGGGGCGGAAGTGACCGAATTGCCGGCGGGCGCGCAGGTTCTGGCCACCTCGCCCGATTGCGCGGTGCAGGCGATGAAATGGGGCACGCGCGCCTATTCCATGCAATTCCACATCGAGGTAGAGCCCGACACCGTGCGCGCCTGGGCGGAGATCCCGGAATATGCCGCGGCGCTGGACACGGCATTGGGCGCGGGGGCGGCGGCGCGGCTGGAGGCCGACTGCGCCGACAGGATGCGCGCGTTCAACGACATGGCCGAGCGGCTTTACATCAACTGGCTTCAGGCCACCGCAAAGACCTGAGCGGGGATGGGGGCGCTGGCGCCAACCCGTCTGCCGTGTATGGATGATGTGACCCTTCAGGACGCGAACAGGGCGGCGTCCGCCCGTGGTGGGCGCGAAAGCGCCCGCCTTGGGGGCGGGCGGGCGCTGCCCGGCGTAAACGCCGGGCGGGACCGATGATGGGCGTGCCGAAGACAGCCTTCGGGAGAAGGGGAACGCGACCAGAGGGTTCCGCGATGATTTCCCTCATCGCCACAGGTCCATCCGAACGGCTGGGGGCGCTGCCCCCGCCGCGCCTGCGGCGCGACTCCCCCGAGGTTTTTGAGGCCAGATGAAGCGGCTCAGTCCGCGCCCCAGCCCTCGGCCTGCATCTCGCGCAGGCGGCTGGCGGTGCGTTCGAATTCGAAGCTGCCCTCGCCTTCGAGGTAGAGGTATTCAGGCTCGGCGGCGGCCGAGCAGATCAGGCGCACCCCGGCCTCGTAGAGCGCGTCGATCAGGGTGACGAAGCGCTTGGCCTCGTTGAAGTTGGAGCGGCCCATCTGGGGGATGTTCTCCAGCATGAGCACGCGGGCGGCCGCGGCCAGCGCGAGGTAATCGGCCGGTCCCAGCGGTTTGCCGCAGAGATCGTAGAAGCTGGCGCGCGCCACCCCTTTGCGGAACGCGGGAATCTCGACCTCGCGCTTCTGGACGTGGAGGGTATGGGGCGGGGCGTCCTGCCCGTCGGTCAGGTCGTCCCAAAGCGCCTGCATCTGTGCGCGGGTATCGGGGCCGAGGGGCGTGAAATAGGTGGGGCTGCCGGCCAGCCTGTTCTGGCGGTAATCGGTGGCGCTGTCCATTTCGTGCACGACCATCCGCTCCTTGAGCAGGTCGATGAAGGGCAGGAACAGCTGCCGGTTGAGCCCGTCCTTGTAGAGATCGTCGGGCGGGCGGTTGGAGGTGGTGACCACCACGACGCCGGCGTCGAAGAGGGATTGGAACAGCCGGCCCACGATCATCGCGTCGGTGATGTCGGTGATCTGCATCTCGTCGAAGGCCAGGAGGCGCAGGTCGTCCGACACCGATTTGGCGACGGGGGCGAGCGCGTCCTCGACGCCGCGTTGGCGGGCGGCGTGCATCCCGGCGTGGATTTCCTGCATGAAGGCATGGAAGTGGACGCGGCGGGCGGGGACGGTGACCGACTGGACGAAGAGGTCCATCAGCATGGATTTCCCGCGCCCCACCCTGCCCCAGAGGTAGAGCCCCCTGGGCGGTTCGGGCGCGCGGCGGAACCAGCCTTTTTTCGCGGGCTGCAACAGGCCCTCGCGGATGCGGTCGAATTCCGGCAGGGCGGCTTTCTGCGCGGGGTCCGGTGCAAGGTCGCCGGCGGCGACTTTGCGGGCGTAGAGATCGGTCAGGCTGTCCATGGCGCCCCGCATAGCGCGCGGCGCGGCGCAAGAAAAGCCACCCGGCCCCTGATGGACCGCATCACGAAGGCTGAATTGACCGGCGCGCGGATTGGCGCAAAGTTGGCCCGGCGCAGAACAGGACCGGAAACATGCAGAAAACCGCCCCGCTTTTCACGCCCGTTCTGATCGCGGGGTGCGCCATCATGCTGGTGTCCTTCGCGATCCGGGCCTCATTCGGCGTGTTCCAGATCCCGATTGCCGAGGAGTTCGGCTGGCTGAGGGCCGATTTCAGCCTGGCCATCGCCATCCAGAACCTGGCCTGGGGGATCGGGCAGCCGATCTTCGGCGCGATCGCGGAACGGGTGGGCGACCGCAAGGCGATTGTCCTTGGCGCGCTCACCTATGCGGCGGGGCTGGTTCTGTCGTCCTTCGCGGTGACGCCCGAGGCGCACCAGGTTTACGAGATCCTCGTGGGCTTCGGGATCGCGGGCACCGGGTTCGGGGTGATCCTGGCCGTGGTGGGGCGGGCCAGCTCGGACGAGAACCGCTCTATGAGCCTCGCCATTGCCACGGCCGCAGGATCGGCGGGGCAGGTGTTCGGCCCGCCGGTGGCCGAGGCGCTGCTGAGCGTGATGAGCTGGCAGATGGTCTTTCTCGTGTTCGCGGCGGCCGTGCTGGCGACGCTGGCCTTTCTGCCGATGATGCGCGCGCCCGAGCCGGTGAGCCGCGTCGAGCTGGAGGAAAGCATGGGCGCGCTTCTGGGCCGGGCGTTTCGCGATCCGTCCTACACCCTGATCTTCCTGGGCTTTTTCAGCTGCGGCTATCAACTGGCCTTCGTGACGGCGCATTTCCCGGCCTTCGTGACCGAGATGTGCGGCCCGATCGCGCCGGGCGGCGTGCTGCATTCGATGGGGGTGACGACGACCTCGGCGCTTGGGGCGATGGCGATTGCGGTGATCGGGCTGGCCAATATCGGCGGCACCCTGATGGCGGGGTGGCTGGGCAAGCGGTATTCCAAGAAATACCTGCTGGCCGGCATCTATGCCGCGCGCACGGTGGTGGCCGCGGCCTTCATCATGATGCCGATGACGCCGGCGACGGTGCTGTTGTTCTCGGTCGGCATGGGGGCGCTGTGGCTGGCGACCGTGCCGCTGACCAGCGGGCTGATCGCGCATATCTACGGGCTGCGATACATGGGCACGCTCTACGGGATCGTGTTCTTCAGCCACCAGTTGGGCAGCTTCCTGGGCGTGTGGCTGGGTGGCCGGATGTATGACATCCACGGCGATTACACGCTGGTCTGGTGGGTCGGCGTGGGGGTGGGCGCGTTTTCGGCGCTGGTGCATTTGCCGGTTCGGGAAAAGCGGACGGATCCGCCGCTTGCCGCGGCCTGAACGGGGCCGCCGCCTATCGCTTGAGATGCGTGTCGAGCAGGTCGCCCAGTTCGGCGTCGTGCGTATAGACAAGCGCGTGGCCCGCGCCCTCGATCACCTCTTGCCGGGCGTCGCGGTTCCATTGGGCCAGGCGGCCCATGCCGGAGATCGGGATCACCTCGTCCTCGCGCGCCCAGACCGCCAGAACCGGCGGGCCGTTGCGGGCGATGGTCCGGTGGGCGTCGGCCATGTCCTCGTCCAGCGCCCCGCGCAGCGAGGACAGGACGGCGGGGCGGAAGCCGCGCCAGTCCAGCTCGGCCTGCTGGAGGTCCACCACATTGTCGATGCTGCTGTCGAGGCCGCGTTCGGATTCGGTCGCGTTGCGGAAGCTGCGGCCGTATTGCGCCATGAACAGCCAGCGGCCCAGCCGGTCATGGTTGACGACCAGCCGCGCGACGGGGCCCAGATCATGCCCCATGCCCGCCGGGGCGATCAGCGCCAGCTGACGCAGGCGCGGCCCGTGTTTCGCGGCAAACGCCGCCGCGATGGCCCCGCCCATCGAGTAGCCCATCAGGGTAATGGGTTCGTCCACGCCAAGCGCATCCAGCAGGTCTTCGAGTTGGGTGACGAAAAACCCCGTGTCCTGCGCGCCGGCGGGACGGTCGGAATACCCCCGCC
>JAASSQ010000007.1 GCA_021767845.1 Roseovarius sp.
ACGACGCCGCCCGAAAGAAGCCACGGACCGCCGACCACATGCAGCCCCCATGCCGCGAAAAGGGCGGCGAACGACCCCCAGGTGCCGGGAGCGGGCCGCAACAATCCGACCTTGAAAAATGTTACAATCCAATGTGTTACGCTCATTTCTTCACCAAGGTTGCGGCGGCTTGGGCGGCGATGCCCTCTTCCCGACCGGTGAAGCCCAGCCGTTCGGAGGTGGTCGCCTTGACGGAAATCCGGTCGGGTGTGACGCCGGTGATGCTGGACAGGGCGGCGATCATGGCGTCGGCATGGGGGCCGATCCTTGGGCGCTCGCACACAAGAGTGACATCCATGTTATTGATTGAAAACCCTTTTTCCAATGCAAGGTCAACCGCGTGGCGCAGGAAGATGTGGCTTTCAGCGCCTTTCCACTGGGGATCGGTGGGCGGGAAGTGGCGGCCGATGTCTCCGGCGGCGAGGGCCCCATATATTGCGTCCGTCAGCGCGTGCATCCCAACATCCGCGTCGGAATGGCCCTGCAACCCGCGGTCATGGGGAATCTGGACGCCACATAGGACGACATGGTCGCCGGGGCCGAAACGATGCACGTCGAACCCTTGGCCGATGCGTATATCCATTTGATCTCGCAGTATTTTTTCTGCCCGATTGAAATCGTCGGGATGGGTGATCTTGAGGTTGGTCTCGTCGCCGTCGAGGATGCGGACGGGAAGGCCAGCGGCGCGGGCGATCTCGACATCATCCGCCGCGTCGCCGTCATGTGTTCGGTGGGCGGCAAGAATATCGGAAAAAACAAAGGCTTGCGGGGTCTGGGCGCGGAACAGGCCCGCCCGATCCTGTGTGCCGGAGACCAGGCCATCCGCCCCGCGCCAGAGCGCATCGGTGACGGGCAGGGCCGGGGCGGCGGCCGCGGTGGCACCGGTCTGGATTTCGTACAAAATTGCAGAAATGGTCGCGGGTTTCGTACAACATCGGGCCACGTCGTGAACAAGTATGTACGAAACCGGATCGTCGCCCCCGATCGCGTCGAGATGTTCCAGCCCGTTGCGCACGCTTTCGGCGCGGGTCGCGCCGCCGGTCGTGACCTCGACCCGCCCCCGGGGCGGGAAGCGGTCGAGATCCTGGGGGTGCAGGACAAGCACGATCCGGTCGATCGCCTCGACCGCCTCGAAGGCCGCGACGGTCCAGTCGATCACGCGGCGGCCGGCGAGGGGCTGCCACTGTTTCGGCATCTCCCCGCCCGCGCGTGTGCCGCGGCCCGCGGCGACGATGATGGCGGCGGTCGTCATGGCTCTTGATTACGCGCAGGCCCGCGCAAGCGCAATGCCGGGAGCGGGCGCACAATTATTAAGCACTTGCCCGGAAACTGCGCTGGAAAAGCCCCGAAGACGTTGTTTATACCCCGCCCGGCCAGTAGAAGAGCCCCAGTGCACAAGGATTAATCACGTGACGCTATCCCTGACCGACTCGCACCTGTCGCCCCCGGTTTTCCTGGCCCCGCTGGCCGGAATCACGGATCTGCCGTTCCGCAACCTCGTGTCGCGGTTCGGGGCGGGGCTGGTGGTGAGCGAGATGGTCGCGAGCCAGGAGATGGTGCAGGCCAAGCCCGGCGTGCGCGAAAAGGCCGAGCTGGGCGTGGGGATCGAGAACACGGCGGTGCAGCTGGCCGGGCGCGAGGCGCACTGGATGGCCGAGGCGGCGCGCAAGGTTGAAGCGGATGGTGCGCGGATCATCGACATCAACATGGGCTGCCCGGCCAAGAAGGTCACCAGCGCCAGCGGGTCGGGGGCGAGCGGGTCGGCCTTGATGAAGGATCTCGACCATGCGCTGAGCCTGATCGAGGCGGTGGTGAATGCGGTGGGGATTCCGGTGACGCTGAAGACCCGGCTGGGATGGGATGACACACTGCTGAACGCCCCCGAGCTTGCGCGGCGGGCCGAGGCGGCGGGGGTGCGGATGATCACGATCCACGGGCGCACACGGTGCCAGTTTTACAAGGGGCAGGCCGATTGGGCCGCGATCCGGGCCGTCAAGGAGGCGGTGGATATTCCGGTGATCGCCAATGGCGACATCGTGGACGCGGGCTGTGCGCGCGAGGCGCTGCGCCTGTCGGGGGCCGATGGCGTGATGATCGGGCGCGGCGCGCAGGGGCGGCCGTGGCTGCTGGCGCAGGTGGCGGCCGATCTGTGGGGTCTGCCCGCGCCAGAGGTGCCGGAAGGCGCGGCGCTGACCGATCTGGTCGCGGGGCATTACGAGGAGATGCTGCGGTTCTACGGGTGCGAGCTGGGCAACCGCGTCGCACGCAAGCACCTGGGCTGGTACCTGGATGACGCGGGCACGGGGGTCGCGCTGCGCAAGCGTATCCTGACCAGCCGCGACCCGGACGAGGTGCTGCGCCTTTTGCCGCAGGCGATGCGCGACGGCGAAAGGGCCGCGGCATGATCGACCACAACGACACGCTCTGGACCTCGTTGCCGGTGCCGGCGGTTCTGGTGGATGGCCGCGACCGGGTGGTGCAGATCAACCCGGCGGCCGAGGGGTTCCTGATGACCTCGACCAAGTCGATCGCGGGCCAGCCGGTCTGGGATACCGTGATGGTGGATGCGCCGCTGGAAGAGGCGTTCGAGCGGGCGCGCAACAACGATTCGCCCCTGTTCGTCAATGACGTGGACGTGGGCACCGGCGACCGCGCGCCGCTGCATTGCAACTTGCAGGTGGCGCCGATGGCGGGCGAGCCGGGGCACATGCTGATGCTGATCTCGCCGCGCGAGCTGGCCGGGCGTGTCACGCAAGGCCAATCGGTGAAATCGGCGGCCAAGTCGGCGATCGGCATGGCCGAAATGCTGGCGCACGAGATCAAGAACCCGCTGGCTGGCATCACCGGGGCCGCGCAGCTTTTGTCGATGAACCTGAACAAGGACGACCTGGAACTGACCGACCTGATCGTCAGCGAAAGCCGCCGGATCGTGGGGCTGCTGGAGCAGGTCGAGCAGTTCGGCAACGTGACAACGCCCCGGATGAAGGCGGTCAACGTGCATGACGTGCTGGACCGCGCGCGGCGGTCCGCGATCCTGGGATTTGCGGCCGACATGACGATCGTGGAGGATTACGACCCCTCGCTGCCGCTGGCGCTTGGCGATCCCGACCAGCTTTTGCAGGTGGTCCTGAACCTGCTGAAGAACGCCTCGGAGGCGGCCGGGCCGGGCGGCGGCGTGATCCGGCTGCACACCTATTACGAACAGTCGCTGCGCGTGCGGCGCAGCAATGGCAGCGGCCAGTCGCTGCCGTTGCAGATCGAGGTGATCGACGATGGGCCGGGCCTGCCGCCCGACATCGCCGAGGACATTTTCGACCCCTTCGTGTCGGGCCGCGAGAACGGCACGGGGCTGGGCCTCGCGCTGGCGGCAAAGATCATTTCGGACCATGACGGGTGGATCTCCGTCAGCTCGGTGCCGGGGCGGACGGTGTTCCGCATCTCGCTGCCCCGCGCGCCTGAGCACCTGTCCGACCCCAACGAGGAGCAAGGCTGATGGATGGCACGGTTCTGGTTGCCGATGACGACCGCACGATTCGCACGGTTCTGACACAGGCGCTGACGCGGGCGGGGTGCAAGGTGCACGCGACCTCGTCATTGACCACGCTGATGCGGTGGGTCGGCGAGGGCAAGGGCGACGTGGTGATCTCGGACGTGATGATGCCGGATGGGAACGGGCTGGAGATGCTGCCCAAGATCGCGCAGGACCGGCCCGGCCTGCCGGTGATCGTGATCTCGGCGCAGAACACGATCATGACGGCGATCCAGGCCGAGGAGGCCGACGCCTATGACTACCTGCCCAAGCCCTTCGATCTGCCCGACCTGATGAAGCGCACGGCGCGGGCGCTGGAGGCGCGGGCGCGCACGCCCGCGTCGGCCCCCGAGGAGGAGGACAGGCCGGATGAACTGCCGCTGGTCGGGCGCACCGCGGCGATGCAGGCGCTGTATCGTGTCGTGGCGCGGATCATGAACACCGATCTGCCGGTGATGATTACCGGCGAATCGGGCACCGGCAAGTCGCTGATCGCGCGCGCGATCCACGACTTCTCGGACCGGCGCACGCTGCCATTCGTCACCGTCACGCCCGCCGACCTGACCGATCTGGAGGGGCCGGCCAAGGTGATGGCGCGGGCCAAGGGCGGCACGATCGTTCTGGACGAGGTGGCCGATCTGGACGCCGATGCGCAGGGGCGCGTGGTGCGGATGATGGATGCGCCGGGCGATCACGTGCCGCGGTTCATGGCCACGAGCCAGGCGCGCCTGTCCGAGCGGATGGAGGGCGGCAAGCTGCGCGACGACCTGTATTACCGGCTGTCGGGTGCGATGATCGAGGTGCCGAGCCTGCGCGAGCGGGTGGACGACATCCCGCTGCTGGCCGCGCATTTCCTGGCGCGGGCCGAGCGCGAGGGCAACCCGCCCCATGCCCTGTCGGCCGAGGCCGAGGAGCTGATGCGCGCCTACAGCTGGCCCGGCAACGTGCGCCAGCTTGAGAACACGGTGCGCCGGATCGGGCTGACCGCGCGCGCCGAGGAGATCAGCCGCGCCGAGGTGGAGGCCGTTCTGGGCAACCAGCCCGAGGCGCAGCCGGTGCTGGGGCAGGGCGATGGCGAGAAGCTGGCCGCGTCGGTGGCACGGCACCTGCGGCGGTATTTCGACCTGCATGGCAACATGCTGCCGCCGCCGGGGCTTTATGCGCGGATCCTGCGCGAGGTGGAGATGCCGCTGATCGAGATCGCGCTGGACGCCACGGGCGGAAACCAGGCGAAATGCGCCGACCTTTTGGGGATCAACCGGAATACCCTGCGCAAGAAGATCAAGGATCTCGATATTCACGTGACACGCCGCCGCAAGTTGATGTAAAACTGCAACATGCTTGTGGCTTTTGGGGCGGCAGCGCCCTGCCGGGCCACATCTTGCGGTGCGCCCGAAGAGGCGCCACAATCTGATGGGGGCAGGACGTGGCGGCGACGACACGCAAATGGACATGGGAGCGCGTGAACCGCCTGCGCCGGATGCAGCGCCTTCGCACCGTCGGCACGTTCGCGCTGGTCGTCCTCGGGCCGGTGCTGGCGGTGCTGACCTACCTGGTGATGGGGCCGCTGGACCAGGGCGCGTCCTCGAACGTGCTGCGGATCGTGCTGCTGACCGATCTCGTCTATGTCATCGTGGTGGCCGCGCTGGTGATGCAGCGGGTCGCCCGGATGATCGCGGCGCGGCGCAAACGCTCGGCCGGGTCGCGGCTGCACTTGCGGCTGACGGGGGTTTTCGCGCTCATGGCCCTTTTGCCCACGATCGCGGTGGCGGTCTTTGCCACCTTGTCGGTCAACATGGGGCTGGAGGCGTGGTTCTCGGACCGGGTGGGCCGCGTGGTCGATACCTCGGTCGCCGCCGCGCAGGCCTATGAGGACGAGCACCGCCGCGACCTGGTGGCGGATGCGCGGGTTCTGGCCTCGGTCATCAACGCGACCAAGCGGGCCACGGTGTTCATGGATGACGGCGAGATCCGGCAGGTTCTGTCGCGCGGCCAGCGCGAGATCCAGCGGGGTCTGCGCGAGGCCTTCGTGATCGACGGCACCGGCGAGATCCGGGCGCGCGGCGAACGGTCCTACCTGTTCGACTACGAAAAACCCACGCAGGCGCAGATCGCGCGATCCGTCGAAGAGGGCGTCGTGGTGATCCGCGACTGGGACAACAACGAGTTCCGCGCGCTGATGCCGCTGGACGCGATCCCGGACCGGTATCTCTATGTCAGCCGCAACGTGGATGGCGACATCCTGAGCCTGCTGGACGAAACCCAGGAGACCGCGCGCTTCTACGAGCAGCGCGAAAGCGAACGCGGCCGGGTGCTGTTCGAGTTCGGGCTGGTCTACCTGGGCTTCGCGGTGATCCTGATCCTGGCGGCGGTGTGGCTGGGCATGTGGTTCGCCGAGCGGCTGTCGCGGCCCGTGGGGCGCCTGACGAGCGCGGCGCAGCGGGTGGGCGAGGGCGACCTGGACGTGACGGTGCGCGAGGAAGAGGGCGATGACGAGATCGCCCAGCTTGGCACCTATTTCAACCAGATGACCCGGCAGTTGAAGCGGCAGCGCGAAACGCTCTTGTCCAACACCCAGCAGATCGAGCGGCGCCGGCGGCTGTTCGATTCGGTGCTGGGGTCGGTGTCGTCAGGCGTCGTGGGGCTGGATGTGCGCGGGCGCGTGACCTTCGTGAACCGCGCCGCCGAGCGGCTGCTGGACTGGCAGGAGGACCGGGCGCTGACCGCGCTGAGCGTGGCGGTGCCCGAATTCGGTGCGCTCTTCGACAAGCTGAAGGCAAGTTCCAGCGGCTTCGTGCAGGAGGAAATCAAGGTCAGCCGCAACGGCCGTGTGGAAAACCTGCTGGTGCGGATGTCCACAAGGCGCAGCGAGGCGGGCAAGCGCGAGGGCTATGTCGTGGCCTTCGACGACGTGACCGATCTGGTCGCGGCGCAGCGGATGGCGGCCTGGGGCGACGTGGCGCGGCGCATCGCGCACGAGATCAAGAACCCGCTGACCCCGATCAAGCTGTCGGCGCAGCGCATCAACCGCAAGTTCGGCCGCGTCCTGACCGAGGCGCAGGCGGCCGACCTGACGCAACTGACCGACGTGGTGGTGCGCCAGACCGACGATCTGCGGCGGATCGTGGACGAGTTCTCGAAATTTGCGCGGATGCCCGAGCCCGAAACCCGGCCCGAGAGCCTGAACAAGCTGCTGCGCGAGGCGGCGCTGTTGCAGGAGGCGGGCCAGCCGGAGGTGACCTTCGACATCTCGCTGGCCGACGATGCGCTGCTGGCCAATGTCGATCCGACGATGATAAGCCAGGCGCTGACCAACCTGACCAAGAATGCCGGCGAAGCGATCGAAAGCCTGCGGGAGGCCGGTGCGCCCGAGGGGCATCGCCCCGAGATCCGCATTTCCAGCACGGTCGAGGACGGGCAGGCGGTGTTGCGCATCGCCGACAACGGGATCGGCCTGCCCGAGGATCGGGCGCAGCTGTTCGAACCTTACGTGACCACGCGCGAGAAGGGCACGGGCCTGGGGCTGCCGATCGTCAAGAAGATCATCGAGGAACACGGGGGCACCCTTGTTCTGGAGGACGCGCCCGCCTTTGCCGAGGGGGCGCACAGGGGGGCCATGGCGGTGATCCGGCTGCCATTGCTGCGCGCCGGGGAGGAGACGGCCATGACACAGGAAGCGGTGTGAGGGATTATGGGTGACATTCTGATTGTGGACGACGAACGGGACATTCGCGAACTGATCGCGGATATCCTTCAGGACGAGGGCTATGGCACGCGGCTGGCGGGATCGTCGGATGAATGCATGGCCGAGATCTCGGGCGACCTGCCGGCGCTGTTGATCCTGGATATCTGGCTGAAGGACAGCCAGATGGACGGGATCGACATCCTGAAGGCGGTGAAGCGCGATCACCCGGAGGTTCCGGTCGTTATCATCTCGGGTCACGGCAATATCGAGATCGCCGTCGCGGCCATCAAGCAGGGGGCCTATGACTTCATCGAGAAGCCGTTCAACATCGACCAGCTTCTGGTGGTGATCCGGCGCGCGATGGAGACCAGCCGGCTGCGCCGCGAGAACCAGCAGCTCAAGCGGCGCGAGACCGAGCCGGCGCAGATGCTGGGCGAAAGCGCGGCGTTCCGAACGCTGGTTTCGCAATTGGACAAGGTGACCAAGTCGAACGGCCGGGTGATGCTGACCGGCCCTGCGGGGTCGGGCAAGGAGTTGGCCGCACGCTACATCCACGCCAATTCGCTGCGCGCGGATGCGCCCTTCGTCTGCGTCAGTTGCGCCTCGATCGAGCCCGACCGCATGGAAGAGGTGCTGTTCGGTCGCGAAAGCGAGGAGCGCGGGATCGAACCCGGCATGCTGGAAGAGGCGCATGGCGGTGTGATCTATTTCGACGAGGTCGCCGACATGCCGCTTGGCACGCAGTCGAAAATCCTGCGCGTGCTGGTCGATCAGACCTTCCTGCGGGTAGGCGGCAGCGACAAGGTGGAAGTGGATTTGCGGGTCATTTCCTCGACCAGCCGCGACCTGGAAGCCGAGATCGCCGCCGAGCGGTTCCGCCGCGAACTTTATCACCGGCTGAACGTGGTGCCGATCGAGGTGCCCAGCCTGGAGGAGCGGCGCGAGGATATTCCCGGTCTGGCGCGCCATTTCATCGAAACGCTCAACCGCACGCAGGGCCTGCCGCTGCGCGAGATGAGCGAAGAGGCCGCCGCGCTTTTGCAGACGATGAACTGGCCCGGCAACGTGCGCCAGTTGCGCAACATGATCGAGCGGGTGCTGATCCTTGGCGACGCGACTGGCGAGATCAAGGCCGCCGAACTGCCGACCGAGGCGCAGGCCCCGGCCGAGGAGGGCCGCGTCGTGCTGGCTGGATCGGTGGCCACGATGCCCCTGCGCGAGGCGCGGGAGGCGTTCGAGCGGGAATACCTGATGACGCAGATCAACCGTTTCGGTGGCAATATCAGCCGCACCGCCGAGTTCGTGGGCATGGAGCGCAGCGCGCTACACCGCAAGCTGAAATCGCTTGGCGTGGTGACCGGCGCCAAGGGCGGCCGAGCGAATGGCGAGGCCACCGACGAGACCGCCGCCGGCTGAGCCGGGTCTCAGGCCGACGCGCGTGTCAGGGGGCCGGGGTGTCAGGGGCCGGGCGTGACGACCCGCCACCGGCCCGCATTTGTGCGCAGCGCGCAAGAGCGGTCCGACAGCGCCGGAAGGGGGCTGTCGGGGCGGATGGCGGGCCTTTCGGCGGCGGAGGGGCCGCAGGCCGGAAGGTCGATCAGGGCATAGCCCTTGTCGGCCATGCAGAGCCGGATCACCTCGGCGCGCAGGTCGGTATTGGCGTCGTAGGTTTCGATCTGCGCGGGGCGCAGCGTGACGCTGTCCCAATAGCAATGCCCGTTGGGCAGGCAGACGGGCCGCAGCATCGTGTCGGGGGCGATGGTGCGGGTGCGGATCGCCTGCGGCACCTCGCGGGCGGCGGCGGCGCGGCAGGCCGTCAGATCGCGGTCAAGCGCGCCCACGTTGCCGCCCGGCTTGTGATAAAGGCTGGGCGGGCTGCAGGCGGCAAGGCAGGCAAGGGCCAGAAGCGACAGGCGGGCACGGTGTCTCATGCCTTGAGCTTAGGCCAAGCGGGCGGCCGGGACAAAGGAATTGACCCGTCATACCCCTTCTGTCATGCAACGTCTTCAGACAGGATGAGGCATAGGACATGAAGGTCATCATCTGCGGCGCGGGCCAGGTCGGCTGGCAGATCGCCCGCCATTTGTCGGGCGAGAAGAACGATGTCACGGTGGTGGACAACAACCCCGACCTGGTGCGGCGGGCCACCGACACGCTGGACGTGCAGGGGCTGGCCGGCTTCGCCAGCTATCCCGACATCCTGGACCGGGCGGGCGCGCGCGATGCCGACATGATCATCGCCGCCACCTATTCCGACGAGGTCAACATGGTGACCTGCCAGGTGGCGCATTCCGTCTTTTCCATCGAGCGCAAGATCGCGCGGCTGCGCAGCCAGTCCTATCTGAACGCGATCTATTCCGATCTCTACCGCCGCGATCACATGCCGATCGACGTGGTCATCAGCCCCGAGCGCGAGGTCGCGGAGGCGGCGATGCAGCGGCTGTCCTCGCCCGCGGCCTTCGACACCGAGATGTTCCTTGACGGGCAGGCGCAGCTGATGGGGCTGCGGCTTGACGAGGATTGCCCGGTGCTGAACACGCCGCTGCGGCAGTTGAGCGACCTGTTCTCGACCCTGCGGGTGGTGGTCCTGGCGATCCGCCGAAAGGGGCGGCTTTTCGCGCCGGAGGCGGGAGACCAGCTTTTCGACGGGGACGAGGCCTATATCTTTGCCCCGATCGACGACATGCCGCGCACGCTGGAGGTGTTCGGCAAGTCGCAGAAGAAACTGGAGCGGCTGGTCATCGTGGGCGGCGGCAATATCGGGCTGGCGGTCGCGCAGGCCACCGAACAGCGCGGCGCGCGCACCCGCACCAAGGTGATCGAGCGCGACCGGCGCTGCGCGGAACGGGCGGCGGACGCGCTGGAGCGCACCATCGTCCTGAACGGCGACGGGCTGGATGCCGCGCTCCTGAACGAGGCGGGCATCGCGCGGGCCGATGCGGTGCTGGCGGTGACCGACGACGACAAGACCAACATGCTGACCGCCGTGCGGGCCAAGGCCGAGGGCTGCCCGTTCGCGATCGCGCTGGTCAACGACCCGACGCTGGTGCCGCTGATGGAGCCGTTGGGCATCGATGCCTACATCAACCCGCGCGCCACCACCGTCAGTTCCATCCTGCGCCATATCCGGCATGGGCGGGTCAAGTCGGTCTATTCCATCGGCGATGCCGAGGCCGAGGTGATCGAGGCCGAGGTCATGTCCACCTCGTCGATCGCGGGCGCGGCGATCCGCGAGATCGACTTTCCCGAAGGCGTGCTGGTCGGTGCGGTGAGGAAGGGGGACGAGATCCACAAGCCCAGGGGCGGGCTGCGTATCGAGGCGGGCGACGTGGTGGTCCTGTTCGCGATGGCCGATGACGTGGCGCGCGTGGAGCAGTTGCTTCAGGTCTCGATCGACTTTTTCTGACAGATGCTGGCGCGCCTCCTGACATTCCCGCTGATCCTGATCCTGTCGGGAATATCGGCTGTCGCGATGCTGGGCCCGGCGCTGCACGCGCTGGTCCAGCGCGATCACAGCGTGGCGCAGGCCTTCATGTATTCCAGCGTGCTGGGGCTGGTGACGCTGTTCCTGATCGGGCTGGCGATGTCGGGGCGCCAAAGGCAGGAGAACAGCGACCTGGAAAACCTGCTGTCGCTGCTGCTGGCCTTCACGCTGCTGCCCGCCTTCCTTGCGCTGCCGTTCTACGAGGGGTTGGAGACCACCAGTTTCCTCAATGCCTATTTCGAGATGGTGTCGAGCCTGACGACCACCGGCGCGACCCTGTTCGAGACACCCGGACGGCTGGGTGACAGCCTGCACCTGTGGCGCGGGATCGTCGGCTGGCTGGGGGGGCTGCTGATGTGGGTCTGCGCCTCGGCGGTGCTGGCGCCGCTGAACCTGGGCGGGTTCGAGGTGACCGCGAGCGCCGAGCCGGGGCAGGGCGACACGCGGCTGGAACGGTTCGAGCGCGCAGGCTCGGCCAAGCGACTGGCGCAGGTGACGCTGCAGCTGGCGCCGCTCTATGCGGGGCTGACCGCGGCGCTGTGGCTGCTGTTGGTGATCGGCGGCGACCGGCCGCTGGTGGCGGTGGTCCACGCGATGTCCACCATGGCGACAAGCGGCATTTCGCCAGTGGGCGGGCTGGAAGACGCGGGATCGGGGTTTGGCGGGGAGGCGGTGATCTTTCTCTTCATGCTGTTCGCGCTGTCGCGGCTGACCTTTTCCTCGGACACGATCACCACGGCGCGGCCCGGTTTGCACAACGATCCCGAATTCCGGCTGGGGGCGATGCTTGTTCTGGGGGTGCCGCTTTTGCTGTTCGCGCGGCACTGGATGGGGGCGTTCGACGTGGACGAGGTGGAAAACCTGTCGATGGCGGCCAGCGCGCTTTGGGGGGGCATGTTCACCGTGCTGTCGTTCCTGTCCACGACCGGCTTTGAAAGCGCGGCCTGGGAGGCGGCGCGGGGATGGTCGGGACTGGGCACGCCGGGGTTGATCCTGCTGGGGCTGTCGATGGTGGGCGGCGGTGTCGCGACCACGGCCGGGGGGGTCAAGCTGCTGCGGGTCTACGCGCTTTACCTGAACGGCCGGCGCGAGATGGAGCGGCTGGTGCATCCGTCGTCGGTGGGCCGCGCCAGCGCCGGCAGCCGCCGCATCCGGCGGCAGGGCGCCTTCATCGCCTGGATCTTCTTCATGCTGTTCGCGTTGTCGCTGGCGCTGGTCACGGTGGTCCTAGCGGCCCTTGGCCAGGATTTCGAGGCGGCGATCGTTCTGGCGGTCGCGGCGCTGAGCACGACCGGACCGCTGGTGTCGGTCGCGACCGACAATCCCATGGAGCTGCTGACCCTGACCAGCCCCGCGAAGCTGGTGATCTGCGCGGCGATGGTGCTGGGCCGGCTGGAAACGCTGGCAATCATCGCGCTGCTCAATCCGGCGCTCTGGCGGCGCTGACGGGGGCGTGAGCCGAACACCGCCAAAGAATTGATTTTTGGACTGGAAACTCGCGCCTGCCCACTCCATACTCCGCCGGGAGGGAGAGATTGTGCCGGCCCGCGGCGCATGCAAGAACAAAGGTTAAGACCACAATGGCATCAGACAGACAGAATCTGCAGGACGCATTTCTGAATCAGGTCCGCAAGACCAAGATTCCGGTCACGATCTTCCTGATCAACGGTGTGAAATTGCAAGGTGTCATCACCTGGTTCGACAATTTCTGCATCCTTCTGCGGCGCGACGGGCAATCGCAGCTTGTCTACAAGCACGCGGTCTCCACGATCATGCCGTCGCAACCCATCAGTCTCTACGAAGGTGACGACGGCTCTTGACGCTGACGGACCGCGCAGACACCCGCGCCTGGGTCCTGCATCCAGATATTCCCGCAACCGCGTCGGGCCGCGATCCGCAGCTTGCCCTGGAGGAGGCCGTGTCGCTGGCCCATGCGCTGCCGGGGCTCGAGGTGCTGGACGCGCAGGTGGTGCGCCTGAAGCAACCCCACCCCGGCACCTTGTTCGGCAAGGGCAAGCTGGAGGAGATCAAGGATCTGATCGAGGCCGAGCGGATCGAGCTGGTTCTGGTCGATGGCCCGGTGACGCCCGTGCAGCAACGCAACCTGGAACGCGCCTGGGGTGTCAAGCTGCTGGATCGGACGGGGCTGATCCTTGAAATCTTCAGCGACCGGGCCGCCACGCGCGAGGGCGTGCTGCAGGTCGAGATGGCCGCGCTGAGCTACCAGCGGACGCGGCTGGTGCGGGCCTGGACCCACCTGGAACGCCAGCGCGGCGGTCTGGGCTTCGTGGGCGGTCCGGGCGAGACGCAGATCGAGGCCGACCGCCGCGCCATCGACGAACAGCTTGTGCGGCTGCGGCGGCAACTGGACAAGGTGGTCAAGACCCGCGAACTGCATCGCGCCGCGCGCGCCAAGGTGCCGTTCCCGATCGTGGCGCTGGTGGGCTATACCAATGCCGGGAAATCGACCCTGTTCAACCGGCTGACCGGCGCCGAGGTCATGGCCAAGGACATGCTGTTCGCCACGCTCGATCCCACGATGCGGCGGATCGAGCTGCCGGGCGGGGGCCCGGAGGTGATCCTTTCGGACACGGTGGGGTTCATCAGCGACCTGCCCACCGAACTGGTCGCGGCCTTCCGCGCCACGCTGGAAGAGGTGCTGGCCGCCGATCTGATCGTGCATGTGCGTGACATCTCGCATCCTGAGACGGCCGAGCAGGCCGAGGACGTGCGCACCATCCTCGAGGATCTGGGCGTGCGCGAGACCACGCCGCAGATCGAGGTCTGGAACAAGATCGACCGTCTGGAGCCCGAGGCCCGCGCGGCGGTGCTGACGCGGGCGGCGCGACAAGAGGGGGTGCAGGCGCTCTCGGCGGTGTCGGGCGAGGGGATGGCGCCGCTGATCGAGGCGATCACCGACGCGATCACCGAGGCCACGCATGAGGCGCATCTGACCCTTGGCTTCGACGAGGGGCGCAAGCGCGCCTGGCTGTATGATCGCGGCCTTGTCGAGGAGGAGCGCCAGGCCGAGGACGGGTTCGACCTGACCGTGCGCTGGAGCAGCCGGCAGGAAGCGCAGTTCGGCCAGCTTTGAGGCCCGGCCTCAGTGCGGCGCGGTGTTCGAGAAAAGCTGGATCACCACGATTCCGCCCAGGATCATGCCGGTGCCGATGATCGCGGGCGGATCGAGCCGCTGGCCGAAGACGACAAAGCCGATCATCGCGATGAACACGATCCCCAGCCCCGACCAGACCGCGTAGGCGACGCCGACGGGAATGTATTTCAGCGTGAGCCCCAACAGGTAGAGCGCGACGGTATAGCCGATGATCGCCACGATCGTCGGCCCCAGCCGGGTGAATTGCTGGCTGGCCTGCAGGGCACTTGTGCCCACCGTTTCGGCGGCAATGGCCAGGATGAGCAGGAGATAGACATTGGTCATGCGGCGCGCCTTCGGGGTTTGCGTGGGGTTCCGGCGCCAGTGCTACGCGGTTTGGGGCGCCGGGGCAATTTCCGAACGCGGCATCAGGCGGCGAATTCCACCATCCGCGCGAGGCGCAGCATCAGCAGCCGCGCCACCGTGACCGCCGCCAGCACGGCGATGAAGAGCGGCATCGGCGTGCCGTCGAACATCAGCCCCACCGGCACGGTCAGCACCACCGATCCGACGGTTGCGAAACAGGCGATGACGCTGGCCCCCATCCCGGCGATATGGCCCAGAGGCTCCATCGCCAGCGCGTTGATATTGCCAAGCGTCAATGCCGCATGGGCGAAGACGGTGGTCTGCCACGCGACATAGAGCGGGAATTGCAGGCTTTCGGGCAGGCCCGCCGCGAATCCCGCGACCATCCCCGCGCTGAGCGCCATTTGCAGCCCGAGCGCGGTGGAGACCATGCGCTGCATCCCCAGCCGCATCACGATCGAAGCATTCAGGAAGCTGACCGCCCCGGCCACGAGCGCCATGACGAAGAACCAGAACGGAAACTCGCCGGCGCGGTTGAAGGTGATCTCGAATATCTGCTGGATCATCGAGATCGAACAGAACAGCGTCGTCATGCACAGCATCTGCACCATCATGGCCAGCCGCACCGTGGGCAGCGACAGCACCTCGCGCATGGCGGCCCAGAGTGCGGCGCGGCGGAAGGGGCGGCGGCGCTCGGGCGGAAGCGGTTCATCCAGCCGCAGCGCCAGCCACAGCCCGCCCGCCAACGCGAAGACGATGAACGCCAGAAACACCGCGCGCCAGCCCGCGAACGCGATGATGAAGCTGCCCAGAAGCGGCGAGACCGCCGGCACAAGCGTGAAAACCATCATCACGAAGCTCATCAGCCGTGCCATCTCGCGGCCCGCGTAAAGATCGCGCACGATGGCCAGCGCCACGATTCGCGCCGCCGCCGCGCCAAGGCCCTGCAGGATGCGCGCGGCGATCATCAACTCAAGCGTGGGGGCGGCCCAGGCCAGCGCGGCGCCAAGGATATAGACGGCCGACCCTGACAGGATCACCCGCTTGCGCCCGTAGCTGTCGGACAGCGGTCCGGTGAAGAGCGTGCCGATCCCGAGCCCGAGAATGAAGGACGTGACCACGAGCTGCGCGCGGTTGAGCGCATCCGGCGTCAGCTCGGCGCCGATCAGGGGCAGGGCGGGCAGCATGGAATCGAGCGAAAAGGCGACCGTGGCCACCAGCATCGCCATCATCGCCACGAATTCCACCCGGCCCAGCCGGGATTGTCCGGTCATTTCTCGGGGCTTTCGGGTTCGTTGGCGGCGGTCTGGCTCTCGTCGTCCTCTGCGCGGCGATGGCCCAGCCGGGCAACCAGCCATTCGGTATGCTCTTCGCGCTTGCGCACCGCGAAGGCGCCGAATTGCTGGATCGCCACGGCGAAGATGCCGAGCCCGAGAAGGATGAAAACGGTGGTGCCGATCTTGCCCGCCGCCGTGACCGGCACGAGGTTGCCGTACCCCACCGTGGAAAGCGTCACGACGGTGAAGAAATAGCTGTCGAGCCATGACCACCCCTCGACATGGCGGAAGAACACCGTGCCGCTGCCGATGATCAGCAGCACCATGGCCAGAAGCGTCAGGAATTTGGCTCCGGTCATCGCTCAGCCCCCCGTCACCGCTCAGCCCTCGTCCGCGTCGCTGCGTGTCTTGCCGGTGATCTCGTCGATCACCTTGAGCCATAGATCGGCCGGCTGCGCGCCCGGCACGGCGTGCTGGCCGTTGACGATGAAGGTGGGCACCGATGTCACGCCCATTTCGCGAAACTGCGCGTCGCGGGTGCGGATCGCCTCTTCATCGGCGTCCGAGGCCAGCAGGCGGCGGATCACGGCGGCGTCCATTTCCAGCCCGTCGGCGATGTCGGCCAGAACCTCGTGGTCGCCGATGTCGCGACCCTCTTCGAAATAGGCGCGGAAAAGTGCCATCACCATCGCGGTCTGGCGATCCTCGATCCCGGCCCAGTGGATCATGCGATGCGCATCGAGCGTGTTGGGCGTGCGCGCGATACCCTCGAAATTGATGTCGAGCCCGGCTTCGCGCGCCTTTTCAACAACCGGCATATAGGCCTGCACCGCGCCCTCCTTGCCGCCGAACTTGCGCTCGAGATAGGCGCGGCGGTCCATGCCTTCGCGGGGCATGTCGGGATTGAGCTGGAACGGGTGCCATTCGAGCGTGAAGGGGTGATCGGGGCGCTCTTTCAGCGCGGCATCAAGGAACGTCTTGCCGATGTAGCACCACGGGCAGATCGGATCGGAGACGATATCAAGCTTGACCATCGAGGGCCTCGTAAATGGGCCGCAAGTCGCGGCGCAGGAGTTTGCCATTGGCCCCTGTGGGCAGGCGTTCGAGCCGGACAAAGGCGCGGGGCCGTTTGTAGGCGGCGAGGTTTTCTTCCACGTAGGCACGCAGGGCGGGTTCGTCCACCGGGTCGGGGGCCGTGTAAAAGGCCATGATGACCCTTGTATCCTGTTTCACCCCGATATCGGTCACGGCGCTCTGGGTGATCGCCGGATAGCTGTTGAGCACGTCTTCGATCTCGATGGGCGACACGCGGATCCCGCCTGCGTTCATCATGTCGTCGGCGCGGCCGAGATAGGTGATCTCGCCCGTGGCATCCATCGCGCCCTGATCGCCGGTGAGGAACCAGTCGCCGCGAAAGCGCGCGGCGGTGGCCTTGGGCGCGTCGAGATAGCCCAGCATCAGGCCCGGATCGCTGCGGTGGATGGCGATGGTGCCTTCCTCGCCGCGGGGCACGGGGCCATTCGCGCCAAGGATTGCCACGCGGCGCCCCGGTTGCGGGCGCCCCAGCGTGCCGGGGGCGGCGGGGGCATCGGGGCTGGCCGAGATGAAGGTGGAACACTCGGACATGCCGAAGGCCTCGTGCACCTGCGTGCCAGTGGCTCGTTCCCAGTCGCGGCGGATATTGTCCGACAGTTTCTCGCCCGCGGCCAGACCGTGACGCAGTTTCGGCAGGCCGAGCGGCGCGCCGGTGGCCAGCATCTTGCGATAGATGCCGGGGGCCGCTGCGAAAATCGTCGCATCATGCCGCTTGAGCAGCAGAGGAAGCTGCGCGGGCGTGATCCCCGGCTCGGGGATCAGGGCCGTGGCCCCCATCGTCCAAGGGTCCAGCAGGCCGGTCCCAAGCGTGTAGGTCCAGTTGAAGGCCCCGGCATGGAGCAACCGGTCCTCGGGCCGCAGGCCATACCAGCCCTGCGTCATCATCTGCCGCGCCCAGATCGCGCGATGCGCGTGGCAGACGGCGCGCGGCTGGCCCGAGGTGCCGGAGGTATAGACGATATAGGCCAGCCGTTCGGGGTCGCCCATGTCCCAGTCGGCGGGCGGCAGGTCGCGCATCGCGGCAAGGGCCGGCTGGTCGATCACCGGAAGATCGGTGCCGGGGCAGGCAATGTCCGGCCCTTGCAGGATGGCCGCGGGGCGCAGGGCAGCGATCATCGCGGCCACCTCGGGCGCGGTCAGTTGCGGCGAGGTGGGCACCGGCACAAGCCCCACGGCGATCGCACCCAGATAGGCGACGGGAAAATCCACGGTATTGCCGAGCCGCATCAGCACCAGGTCGCCCGGCTCAAGGCCGGATTGCAAAAGCCCCGTGCCGGTGCCCAACACGGCCGCGTGCAGCCGCTCATAGCTCCAGCGTTCGGCGCCTGACAGGCGCAGCACCGCCAGCGCCACCTTGTCCGGCGTCGCCTCGGCCCGGCCCAGCACATGCGCGGCCAGGTTGAACGGCGCGGGACAGGGCGCAAAGGGGTCCGGGGCGGTTTCCGACAGCATGGGAACGGCTTAGGCCGCGCGCCCCTCAGTTGCAAGTGGGGTGGGGCGCGCGTATAGGATTTGACCATGCAGCGCACGACGCCCGAAAACCTGATCCGCGTGGCCCGCGAGAACGGCCGCGAAACGGCCGCCGAGCCGTTGAACCTGGGCGAGCGCGTGCGCGAGTTGCGCAAGGCGCGGGGCTGGACGCTGGAACAGGCGGCGAGCCAGGCGGGGCTGGCGCGCTCGACGCTCAGCAAGATCGAGAACGGGCAGATGTCGCCCACCTACGAGGCGCTGAAGAAGCTGGCGGTGGGGCTGGAGATTTCGGTGCCGCAGCTTTTCACGCCACCGCAGCGCGAGCAGGTCAGCGGCCGGATGGCCGTGACCAAGGCCGGCGAGGGCCAGCACCAGGCGACCGTGACCTACGAGCACGAGTTGCTGGGCGAGACCCTGACGAAGAAGCAGATGCTGCCCTACCGCGCGCGCATCCGGGCGCGCAGCATCGAGGAATTCGACGGCTGGGTGCGCCATGACGGCGAGGAATTCCTGTACGTGCTGACCGGCGTGGTGCGGCTTTATACCGAGTTCTACGAGCCGATCGAGATGCGCCGGGGCGACAGCGCCTATTACGACGCGACGATGGGGCACAATGTGATTTCGGTCAGCGACGAGGACGCGACGATCCTTTGGGTCACGTCCCTGACCTGACCCTTGCCGCGTCGCCCGCCCTGCGACGGGGCGTCAGAACCAGCTTTGCACGCCGCGCGCGGCGCCCGAGATGTCCTGCCCCACGCCGTCGATGGTCGCACAGGCAGACAGGGCCGCAAGAAGGCTTATGATGATCAGATGTTTCATGGCTTGGCCTGTCAGTTCCGAACCGCTCGTCTAGTTTTCTTCTTCTTTTTCGTACCACCAGACCTCGGGGAGGAAATGGATGCCGTCCCCGTAGACCGGCAGATTATTTTCTGGATACTTCAATTCCTTCAAATGGGCAATCCTGCCCACGGCGTAGTTGTGGATCGGGATGACGTAGCGCCCCGAGGTCAGCACCCGGTCGAGCGCGCGGGTGGCGGCGACGAAATCGGCGCGGCTGCGGGCGGCCAGCATGGCGTCGATCATCGCGTCGGCCGCCGGGGATTTGACGCCCATCAGGTTGCGGCTGCCGGGCTGGTCGGCGGCCTCGGAGCCCCAGTAGAACCGCTGCTCGTTTCCCGGGCTGAGCGACAGCGAGCGGCGGAAAAACGTGATGTCGAAATCGAAGATGCGTTCGCGTTCGGCATATTGGGCCTTGTCCACGGATTGCACCACCAGCGTGATGCCCAGGCGTTCCAGCGCGCGGGCGTAGATGTCCATGATCGCCGTGGCCTGCTGGATAAGCGCGTCCTGTTGCAGAAGCACGGTCAGGCGCAGCGGCTGGCCCTGGGCGTTGCGCAAGAGCCCATCCTCGACCTGCCAGCCTGCCTCGTTGAGCAGCCGCATCGCCGCGCGCAGGTTGCGGCGGTTGCGTTTCGATCCGTCGCCCTCGGGCAGGTTGTAGCCTTCCAGCGCGCCGGGCAGGAGGCTGTCGGCGAAGGGCGCCAGCAGGTCGCGCACGCGGCCTTGCGCCGGGCCGGGGCGCAGGCCCAGTTCAGAATTCGAGAAGTAGGAGGTGATCCGCGGCTGGCGCCCGCCGGTCAGCGTGTCGTTGATATAATCGAAATTGAAGGCCAGGATCAGCGCCTCGCGCACCCGCCAGTCATCGAGCGGCGGGCGGCGGGTGTTCATCACGAACCCCGTCATCCCCGAGGGCTTGGCGTGGGGGATCTCGGATTTCACGATCTCGCCCGACTGCACGGCGGGGAAATCATACTGCGTCTCCCACCGCTCGGCGTTGAATTCCCGGACATAGGACAACGCCTGCGCCTTGAACGCCTCCTTGAGCACGGTGTTGTCGCCGTAGAATTCGATCCTGATCTCGTCGAAATTGCCGGTTCCGCGCCGCAGGGGCAGATCGGCACCCCAGTAGTCGGGATCGCGGCGCAGCACGACGTAGCGGCCGACCTCATATTCCTCGACCACGTAGGGCGCCGAGCCGATGGGAATGTCGTCGAGCCGGGCCTCGGCGAAATCGCGGCCCGCCCATTGCGCCTTTTTCAGGATCGGGCGCAGGCCCGCGATCAGAGCCAGTTCGCGGTCGTCGTCGGCGAAACTCAGCCGGATCGAGCGCGGGCCGGTCTGCTCGATGCTGTCCACCCGGTCCCAGAAGGCGCGGTAGCGGGGGTGGCCCTTGGTGCCGAGGGTCTCGTAGGACCAGATCACGTCCTCGACCGTGACGGGGCTGCCATCGGAGAATCGCGCCTCCTCGCGCAGGGTGAATTCCACCCATCTCCGGTCCGGTCCCGTCTCGACCGATTCGGCCAGAAGGCCGTAGAGCGTGAACGGCTCGTCCCAGGAGCGGCCCATCAGCGACTCATGGGTGAGAAACCGCAACTGCCACGGCGTGCTGCCCTTGAGCGTGAACGGGTTGAGCGAATCGAAGCTGCCCACGTTGCCGGTGACCACCCGTCCGCCCTTGGGCGCGTCGGGGTTGGCATAGGGCAGGGACACAAAATCCGGTGGCAGCGCAGGGTCGCCATACATAGCTATGCCATGCCTGGGCTCGGCCATGCCGGCGCTGGCGGCAAAAACCAGCGCGACGCTGGCCGCCGCGACGCGCCACCGCGAGAAAAAATCCGGTCTCATTTCGGCAACAATCCCCGATGGCCCTTGTTTGCTTGCCGCCAGAGCGTAGAGGCGGATTCACGTCTTTTCAAACTTTTAGCTTGGATGATCGCGCCGAATTGCTTATAAAGGTGTCACTGCTCGATAGGTTTCTTGCCTGTATGAAACCTGCCTCAATAACTTAACGCCGGCCTTGTGCCGGCGTTTTTTTATTCCCTAATCGGCGCGCCTGGCCCCGTGCAATTTGCATTTGCGGCACGTATGCTGCACCTGCAAAGCAAAGGGAGAGTGCTTCATGAGCGTTTCAGGCAAGACCGCGATCGTGACCGGATCGACCTCGGGAATCGGATTGGGCATCGCCGAGGAACTGGCCAAGGCCGGGGCCGACATCGTGCTGAATTCCTTTACCGACTCGGACGAGGATCACGCGCTGGCGGAAAAGCTGGGCAAGGCGCACGGGGTAAATGCGCGCTACATCAGCGCCGACATGTCCGACCCCGAGGCCTGCCGCGCGCTGGTCGAAAAGGTGGGCGCCTGCGATGTCCTGGTCAACAACGCGGGCATCCAGCATGTCGCGCCGATCGACCAGTTCCCGACCGGCAAATGGGACGCCATCATCGCGATCAACCTCAGCTCGGCCTTCCATACCACCGCCGCGGCGCTGCCGATGATGCGCAAGGCCGGCTGGGGCCGGGTGATCAACATCTCGTCCGCGCACGGGCTGACCGCGAGCCCCTACAAGTCGGCCTATGTCGCGGCCAAGCACGGCATCGTCGGGCTGACCAAGGTGACCGCGCTGGAAACCGCGCAGGAGCCGATCACCGCGAACGCGATCTGCCCCGGCTACGTGCTGACCCCGTTGGTCGAGGAACAGATCCCCGACACGATGAAGGAATACGACATGTCGCGCGAGGACGTCATCAGGAACGTCATGCTGGAGCGGCAGCCGTCGAAGGAGTTCGCCACGGTCGAGCAATTGGGCGGCACGGCGCTCTACCTGTGTTCGGACGCGGCCAATCAGGTGACCGGCACCACGATCAGCGTGGATGGCGGCTGGACGGCGCTGTGAGCCGCGCCGCGCGCACCGCAGGCTACAGGGCAACGGGTATTTGATCCAAGAAGACGCGGGGGCGACATGACCGGCGTGAAGCGCATCAACCTGGCCCTGCAGGGGGGCGGCGCGCATGGCGCCTTTACCTGGGGCGTGCTGGACCGGCTGCTGGAGGACGAGGGCATCGAGATCGCGGGGATCTCGGGCACCTCGGCCGGGGCGCTGAACGGGGCGGCGCTGAAGTCGGGCCTGCTGGAAGGCGGGCGCGAGGGCGCGCGCGCCAACCTGTCATGGCTCTGGGAGCAGATGGGCGCGGTGCAGGACATGCGGATGCCGGCCTGGATGGCCGGGGCCATGCCCGCGCCGGGGGCCGTCAGCGCGCTGCTGGAGGCCTCGCCGCCCTTTGCGGCGGTGGACGCGATGGCGCGGATGGTGTCGCCCTATGCCTATGGCCCGTTCTACATGAACCCGCTGGAGCGGATCGCGCGGCAGTTCCACTATGACACCGTCTGCGCCGAGGCCGGGCCGCGGTTTTTCGTGGGCGCCACCAACGTGCATACCGGCAAGATCCGGGTCTTCAGCGGCGACGAGATCACCACCGACAGCCTGCTGGCCTCGGCCTGTCTGCCGACGCTGTTCAAGGCGGTCGAGATCGACGGGGCGCATTACTGGGACGGCGGCTATACCGGGAACCCGGCGCTGTTTCCGCTGTTCGACGGGGATCTGCCCGAGGATATCCTGATCGTGCATATCAACCCGCTGGACCGCGCGGAGGTGCCCAAGAGCCCGCAGGAGATCCAGAACCGGATCAACGAGATCAGCTTCAACTCGTCCTTGCTGCGCGAGCTGCGGGCGATCAATTTCGTGCAGCGGCTGCTGGCCGATGGCAGTCTGACCCCCGGCACGATGAAGCAGGTGCATGTGCACATGATCGCCGATGACGCGCTGATGCGCGAGCTGTCGGTGGCCAGCAAGCTGGTGCCGAGCCCCTACCTTTTGCAACGGCTGCGCGATGCCGGGCGCGCGGCGGCGGACGGCTTCCTGGCGCGGCACCGCGACGATCTGAACCGGAAGAGCACGGTCGATCTTGCGGCGACGTACGATTAGGCGCGGGGCTTGATGCGGGCGGGTTCGTCGGCTTCGAGATAGGCCTCTTCCTCGGGGGAGAGGTCGATCTTGTCGAAGCCGGTGATCATCGGCTTGACGTGTTCGCGGAACGAGTGGCCGACCGTCAGCAGGTAGACATGGGCGACCACGAAGGCCGCGATGGCATAGGCCGCGAGCAGATGGATGTTGGAGACCAGCGCGCCGAGGGCCGGGGCGTTCGGCACATCCTCCCACAGGTTCCAGCCGAGCGCCATAAGGCCGGTGATCCAGATCGCCGGGAAGAGGATGATCTTGAGCGCCAGATAGGTGATCGCCTGGAGCGGGTTGTGCTTGCGCCAATAGGCCTTGCGATAGGGGTGGGCGTGGCCCTTGAAGATGTCCCAGACATAGAACCGGGCGACGCGCAGCAGCCCGTCGCGGGTGGGGACGTAATGCACCCAGGTGCCGGTGGTCAGGTGCCAGAAGATCGCGAAGACCCACAGCACGATCAGCGCCAGCGCCGCGATGATGTGCAGCATCGTCGCCGGGCCGAAGGGAATGAGGCCGTGCAGCCCGTTGAGCGCCAGCCCGGTGAAGAGCAGCACCAGGATCAGCGCCATTTGCGACCAGTGCCAGAAGCGTTCGAAACGGGGATAGACCTTGACGTAGCGTTCAGTCATGGGAGCCTCCCTTGGCGGGGCGCAGGATGCGGATGGCGGCGTGGATCATGACGCCGCCCAGAGCGGCGAGCAGCATCGCCAGGCCCACGAGACCGGCGGTGTTGAAGGGCGTGGTGCCGGGCATGTTCACCCCGGTGAGCCCGGCCATGCGGCCGTCGCGGGCGTGGCAGCTTTCGCAGTCGAGCGCGTTTTCGGCAGGGGCGACCATGTGGGTGATCGGCCAATACATGTAGGTGTCCACGAAGCCGTATTCGCCGGAATACTCTTCGCCAGCGGCGTCCATGCCGGCCTCGATCGCCTTGGCCCAGTCGAAATTGGTCCAGAGCGCGGTGTCGGTGTCCGGGCCCCAGACATGGGTATAGACCAGCTCGTTCAGGCCGCTGTCATAGGCTTGGCGGCCTTCCATCCGCTTGAAGGGCCAGATGCGGCTGTCGGGGGCGTCGGGGGTGCCGTGGATCGGGTTGATCTCGACCGTCTGGCCGGGGTCGATCTTGCGGTCGCCGGTGGTGTATTCGACCACGCCGTTGAACCAGGCATAGACCGGCGCGACATCCTCGCCCCATTCGAAATCGCCCTTGGTGGACAGGTAGGTGTGGCGGTGGTCGCCATCGGATTCGAGGTAGTCCGACATGGCGATGGCGCGGCCCTCTTCGTCCAGCCGGCCGGCGGTGGACCAGTCCCACACCGTCTTGGTGGCCACGCCGCCGCGGGCGAACTCGGGGATGTGGCAGGTCTGGCAGGCCAGCGTGTCGGTGTGATCGTCGAGCTTCAGCCCCTTCAATCCGGCGGGGTGGGGCGTGGGGCCGTGGCAGCTTTCGCAGGTGGCGATGCTGCGGGCCGCGCCGGGTTTGCCAGTGCCGTGCGGGTCGGTGGCCTGCATCCTGTAGCGCGAGCCGGCCCAGTCGTGCTGGTCGCTGACATGGCAGGTTGAGCAGGTGAAATCCTCGCCCTCGGGCGACATGTGGACATCGACCGAGAGGGGCGGATCGAAAAGCGCCGAGGACAGGTCGCCGTGTTTCACGTTGTCGCCGCCGCCGCCGTAGAAATGGCAGGCGCCGCAATTGTCGCGGGTGGGCTGACCCGCGCTGCGGGCGGCCTTGCCCAGATCGACGGGCCAGGATTTCGCGCCCGTGATGGTCTTGGAACCATCCGGGACCGGCGCCAGCGGCGGGTGGCCCGCGCCGGTGGCCGTCTTGGTATACTGGCCAGAGGTGTCGTGGCAGACAAGGCAATCGGGCGTGGCCTGCGCCTGGGCCGAGCTTTGGCGCATGTCGTCCCAGCCGTAGCCTGCGTGACAGGAGGTGCAGCGCGGCTCGTTGCCGGGCACGGCACCGCAGAACGCATTGATGACATTGCGTTTTCCCAGCATCTGGCCGGTCTCGGGATGCTCGAACTCCCATGTGAAATGGATCGAGTGCATCACCTGGTCATCGGCCTCGGTGTGGCAGGACAGGCAGGCGCGCGTGACCTCGGGGCCGGAGGCGAACTCCTTTTGCAGGATCTCGAACTTGGAATGGTCCGCGGTGCTGGCCGCGCCGGGCTGCGCGGGGGCGCTGCCGTCCTGGGCGAAGAGCGGTGCGGCCGCCCACAGGGGCAGGGCGCAGAGCGCGAGAACGCGAATCGCCTGCATGACCTGATCCTCCCGCAGCGACGAACACATACGGGAATTAGAATGTGAATCGGCGCTCCGGTCCTTGATCTATCTCAAGTGGGCAGGCCGCTGCACCGCCGTCTTACTTGCGGGGCTTGGCCTTGAGCCGGGGGTCGTCGGGATCGGCCTCGCCGGGATAGACGAGCCCCGCCGAGATCACCAGTTTCGCCGCGTCCTCGACGCTCATGTCCAGCTCGACGATGTCTTCGCGCGGGAAGAACAACAGAAACCCGCTGGTCGGGTTCGGCGTGGTCGGCACGAACACGCTGAGCAGGTCCGAGCCGGTTTCGGCCTTCTTGTTCACCTCGCCCTTGGCGGTGGTCGAGATGAAACCCACGGCCCAGATCCCCTTGCGTGGATACTGGATCAGACAGGCCTTTTCGAAACTGCGTTCGGATTGGGCGAACACGGTTTCGGCGATCTGCTTGACCCCGGAATAGATCGACCGGACCACGGGCATCCGCGCCACCAGCGATTCCGCGACGCGGATCATGGATTTCCCGATCAGGCCCTTGGCGATCCAGCCAACGATGACCGTGAAGATCAGGAATATAATAACGCCTACACCACGAAGGTTAATGCCGATATAATGCTCCGGGCGAAGGTTCGCGGGAATGAGCGGCAGCACGAAGCTGTCCACCCAGCCCATCAGCGCCCAGATCAGCCACACGGTCAGCGCCACCGGGGCGATGACGACAAGGCCGGTCAGGAAACTGGCGCGCAATCCGCCCAGCAGGCCGGGCTTGCGCGGCTTGAGCGGGTCTTCGTCGAAGGGCGTGGTCATGGGTGCGGGACTGCGTTGAGGCGGCGATACGCGCTATCTAAGCGGTTTGGGCCAGCGCGGCAATGGGCGAGGGCGCGCGCCTGCGCAGGATGCGGAAAAACGGCTATTTTTCAGGCAGATCGGCGGGCATCGCGGCGGCGATCCGGGCGGCCAGCCGGGCGTTGGCGTGGATCAGCGCGACATTGGCCTCGAGCGAGGCGCCGTCGGTCATCTCGAAGATGCGGCGCAGCAGGAAGGGGGTGACGTGTTTGCCGGTGATGCCTTGCGCCGTGGCCTCGTCCTGCGCGCAGGCGATCAGCGGGTCGAGCGTGGCGCGCGGGATCTCGGCCTCTGCCGGAATGGGATTGGCGACCAGTTGCCCGCCGGGCAGGCCAAGCTGGCGGCGCATGACATGGGCGCGGGCGATCTCGTCGGGCGTGTCGAGCCGCAGGGGCGCCGCGATCCCGGCATCGGAGGACCAGAAGGCGGGCAGGGCATCCTGCCCGTAGGCGATGACCGGCACGCCCAGAGTTTCCAGCATTTCCAATGTCTTGGGCAGATCGAGGATGGCCTTGGCCCCGGCGCAGACCACGGTGACGGGGGTCTGGGCCAGCTCGTGCAGGTCGGCGGAGATGTCGAAGCTGTGCTCGGCGCCGCGATGCACCCCGCCGATCCCGCCGGTGGCAAAGACCGCGATCCCGGCGCGCGCGGCGGCGATCATGGTGGCCGCCACGGTGGTCGAGCCGGTGCCGCCCTGCGCGAGACAGACCGCCAGATCGGCGCGGCTGAGCTTGGCCACGTTTTCGGATCTGGCAAGCGTTTCAATGTCTTGTGCGTCGAGGCCAATGCGGATTTCGCCCCGGATCACGGCGATGGTGGCGGGCACTGCGCCGGCCTCGCGCACCGCCTGTTCCACCGACAGCGCCGTGTCGCGGTTGCGCGGCCAGGGCATGCCGTGGGTGATGATCGTGGATTCCAGCGCCACAATGGGGCGGCCGGTTTCCAGCGCCTCGGCGACCTCGGGGGAGGGGGCGAGCAGGGGCATCGAACGGTGTCCTTGGTTAAGGTTTCGGGCGAATCGGGGCGAACCCTCTGGTTAACAAGGCAAAATCGGCGTCGGCATGACGTCGGTATCACGTCGGTATTACGTCGGTATTACGTCGGTATTCGCACCGGCGCGGGGCTTTGTTACCACGGCGCGCGGTGCGCGGGAATGCGCCGGAGCAGGCGAGGGGCAGGGGGGTTGCGCGGGGTGCGGAGCTGCTATATACGCGCGACACTCACACCGCAGGCATGGGCGGGCCGACAGGGGAGACATCCTTGTCCGTCCACCGGTTGAAGCGCCGCTTCTCATCCCGTGCCGAGGCGAAAACCGGAAAGGAAATAGACATGGCTCTTCCCGAGTTCTCCATGCGTCAGCTGCTGGAAGCTGGCGTTCACTTCGGCCACCAGACGCAGCGCTGGAACCCCCGCATGGGCGAGTTCATCTATGGCGCGCGCAACGGCATCCACAT
>JAASSQ010000125.1 GCA_021767845.1 Roseovarius sp.
GATCAAGGAAACAACGCCCGCACGGACGCGGACGTGACAGGACAAGAAAGAGGTTAGAGATGTTCAAGCAAGGCTCCATGATCGCGGCCGCGCTGGCCGTGGCCAGCGCCCCCGCTTTCGCCGGATCGGCCAGCGAACCGGCACCCGACCCGGTGGTCAGCACCCCGGCCCCGGCGCCCGCCCCCGCCAGCCCGAACTGGACCGGCCCCTACCTGGGTGGCCAGATCGGCTTTGGCAACGTGGACACCAACGTGCCCAATGTTGACGGCGACGGCGCGATCGGCGGCCTGTCGGCCGGCTACGATTACGACTTTGGCCAGTGGGTCGTCGGCGGCGGCCTCGATTACGACTGGGCCGACATCAGCCTCGGCACCGGCGCGCCCACCCTCGAGAACGTCTTCCGCGCCAAGCTGCGCGGCGGCTACAAGGTGGGCAACGGCCTGATCTACGGCACCGGCGGCTATGCCAACGCCGACACCGACACGCTCGGCGACGAGGATGGCTACTTCGTCGGTGCGGGCTACGAGCACATGGTCACCCAGAACGTCTCGCTGGGCGGCGAGGTGCTCTATCACGAGTTCGACGATTTCAACTCGACCACCACCGATGTCGAAGCGACCACGGTGCAGCTGCGCGGCAGCTTCCGGTTCTAAGCGGCCGTCAAGTCCCTCCCAAGGCAGAAGGGCGCGCCCCGGCGGCGCGCCCTTTTTCATGGCCCGGCGGCCGCGCCGTCGCCCGTTTCGTACGAAACGCGCGGCACGCCCCCCGCGTTTCGTACGAAAGCGGGGGGTAAATGTGACGGGTCGTACGAAATCCGGTCAGTCCAGCGCCAGCTTGGCCAGCAGGGTCCGCAAGGTGGTGCGATCGGCCTCCTCCATCGCCGCGCGACGGGCGCGGAACAGCGTCGCCTGGCTGCGCAGGATCAGCCCATCTTCCAGTATTTTCAAATGGTTGGCCCGCAGCGTGTCGCCGGTCGAGGTGATGTCCGCGATCGCCTCGGCGGTTTCGTTCTTGACCGTCCCTTCCGTCGCGCCCTGGCTATCGACCAATTGGTAATCGGCCACCCCGTTGTCGCGCAGGAACTCGCGCACCTGCCGATGGTATTTTGTGGCAATTCTCATGCGAAATCCATGGGTTAGACGGAACGCCGCGGCGGCTGCATCCAAGTCGTCCAGCGTGTTCACATCCACCCAGACCGTCGGCACCGCCAGCACCAGGTCCGCCTGCCCGAACCCCAACGGCGCCAATTCCTCGACCACCCGGTCCCACTGACCCAGCTTTTCGCGCACCAGGTCGGTCCCGGTCACGCCCAGATGGATGCGCCCGGCGGCCAGTTCGCGCGGGATCTCACCCGCCGACAGAAGAACAAGTTCAACGTTATCAATGCCTTGGACGTATCCGGCATATTCGCGGTCCGACCCCGCGCGCCCCAGCTCGATGCCCCGGTCGCCGAACCAGTCAAAGGTCTTTTCCATCAACCGCCCCTTGGACGGCACACCCAGCTTGAGGCTCATGACAGTCCCCCAAGGTCCACCACCAGCCCCGGCCGGACCACCCCGCCAACCGCCGGTATCTCGCGCCCCTGCCCCAGTTGGCGGGTCAGCGCGTCATAGCGCCCCCCGGTCGCCACGGGGGGCAGGTCGGGGCGATTTTCTGCATAGAAACCAAAGACAAAGCCGTCATAATATTCCATGTTCGTGCGCCCGTAGCTGGCCTCGAAATCCAGGTTTTCGATCTCGATTCCGCGCGCCTCCAACGCCTCCAGCCGCCACGCCAGCCGGTCCACCGCCGGCTGAATCGCCGGCATGTCCACCGCGATGTCGCGCAGTTGCTCCAGCGCATTGTCGGATGTCTCGCGCACGCCAAGGATCGCGTCGATCAACGCCACCTCGTTTTCCGAGATCGGATCGGTCGCGGCATCTTCTTTCAACGCCTTGATTCGGCTTAGAATTTCGGCTTCGCTGCGCAGCCCGATCATTGGCCCGGCCCCGGCCATCGGGTCCGGTTTGGCCAACAGCGCGGCGCGGCTCTCGGGCGTTTTCGCCCGTCCCGAATACCGCTCCATCAACGCCCGGAACCGGCGCGGCCGCCAGATGTGCCTCGCCAGCGCCCGCTTGCGCCGTTCAGTGGTCCGCAGCGCGTCCACCGCCGCCATCAGGATACCGATATCGCCCGTCGCCGCGCGTAGGCCCAAGGGCTGCAACGCATTGTAAATAAGCGCAAAAACCCGGGCGTCCGCCGCCTCGGGCGCGGTCCGGTCGAACAGCTCGACCCCCACCTGCATGTATTCATTGGCGCGGTCCGGGTCGTCCTCCTGCCGGCGGAACACCTCGCCCGAATAGGTATAACAGGCCGGTTCCGCCCCGTGCTCCATGTGCATCTGCACAACCGGCACGGTGAAATCGGGCCGCAGCATCTGCTCCCCGCGCAGCGCGTCCGAGGTGATATAGGCCCGCGCGCGGATGTCCTCGCCGTAAAGGTCCAGCAGCACTTCGGCGGGCTGCAGCACCGCCGTTTCCACCGGCCGTGCGCCTTCGGCCTCGAACAGCGCCCTGAGCCGCGCCGCCTCGGCCCGGATCGCGGCACGGTCGGTCATTGCCCCTGCCCGTCCAGCATTTCACGCACCTTTTCAACAAGTTGCGCGCGCGGTACCTCGAACTGGCTGGGCCGCTCCTTCCATTCTTCCAGCGTCGCATCCTGTGCGATCCGCGCGCCAAGGATCAGGTCCTTGATCTGCACGACGCCGCGTTCCTTCTCGTCGCCGCCTTCGATCACCGCCACCGGGCTGCCGCGCCGGTCGGCGTATTTCATCTGGTTGCCGAAATTCTTGGGATTGCCCAGATAAACCTCGGCCCGGATGCCCGCGCGGCGCAATTCGCTTACCATGTCCTGATAATCGGCCATCCGGTCACGATCCATCACCGTCACCACCACGGGGCCTTCCACCGTGCCGCCGATCCGGCCCTTTTCGCGCAGCGCCGCCAGGAGCCGGTCCACCCCGATGGACACGCCCGTGGCCGGCACGGCCTGTCCGGTAAAACGCTTGACCAGATCGTCATAGCGCCCGCCGCCCGCGACCGACCCGAATTGCCGCTTGCGGCCCTTCTCGTCGAAGATTTCAAAGGTCAATTCGGCCTCGAACACCGGCCCTGTGTAATAGCCAAGCCCGCGCACGACCGACGGATCGATCTCCACCCGGTCCGGGCCATAGCCTTGCGCCGCCAGCAATTCCGAAATGGTTTCAAGCTCTTGCACGCCTTCGCGCCCAATGGCTGAATCGCCCACCGCCGCCCGCAGGTTGGCAAGCGTGTCACCCGCATCGGCGCTTTTCGAGGTCAGGAAGGCCAGAACCGGATCGGCCTGATCCTCGCTCAGGCCGACCCCGTCGATGAACGCCCCCGAGGCATCCAGCCGCCCCTTGGTCAGCAACTCGCGCACCCCCGCTTCGCCGACCTTGTCGAACTTGTCTATCGTGCGCATCACTGCCGCACTGCGCTCTTCGTCATCGGTCAGGCCCATGCTCTCCAGCACACCGTTGAGAACCTTGCGGTTGTTCACCCGGACGATGAAATCGCCGCGCGGGATGCCGACCTTTTCCAGCGTATCGGCCAGCATCGCGCAGATCTCGGCGTCGGCGGCCACGCTCGGCGCGCCCACCGTATCCGCATCGCATTGATAGAATTGCCGAAACCGCCCCGGTCCCGGCTTTTCGTTGCGCCAGACCGGCCCCATCGCATAGCGGCGATAAGGCGTGGGCAGATCGTTGCGGTGCTGGGCATAGACCCGCGCCAGCGGCGCGGTCAGATCATAGCGCAGCGCCAGCCAGTCGCCCTCGTCCTCCTGCCAGGCAAAGACCCCCTCGTTCGGGCGGTCGACGTCGGGCAGGAATTTGCCAAGCGCCTCGACCGTCTCCACCGCCGAGGATTCCAGCGCATCGAACCCGTAGAGATGATAGACCTCGGCGATGGTTTGCAGCATCTCGGCCCGCTCGGTGACCTCGGGCCCGAAATAGTCGCGGAACCCCTTGGGCGTCTCGGCCTTGGGGCGGGGGGATTTCTTCTGCTTGGCCATCTTGCGGATCCATCGGCGTTTGCACTTGCCGCTGCGTCTAGCGGATGGGGCCACCGGGGGCAAGCTGTGGCACGGACCCGATTGACCACGCGGCGCAGACCCCGTTAGATCGCCGCATGGAACGCCTTGAAGAACAGATCGCCCACCTGACCCGCGCGCTTGACGACCTGTCCGAGACCGTGACCCGCCAGGAACGCGAGATCGCGTTGCTGACACGCCGGGTCGCCCTGCTGCTCGAACGCGAGGCCGCACGCGAACAGGATCAGGGCGGCGGCATGGTGATGGGCGACGAACGCCCGCCGCACTGGTAGGCGTCACGCCCTACAGCTCCTCCACCGTCAGAACGCCGGTCAGGCTCTTGATCGCGCCCTTGATCTGCGGGTTGACCGGGAACTCCTCGCCCGCGTCGATCTCGACCTCGCCGGGCAGGCCCGCACCCATCAGGCAGAACCGGATCGGCCCCCGCCCGCCGGATTTCACCTGCTGCGCCGCGTTCTGCAGCACCGAGGCCACCGACGGGATCGCCTCCTGGGTCTCAACGAAGATGCGCAGGCCCATCGCGCCGACATCGGCCACCACCCCGTCGATCGGCGAGACGGACCGGCCCAGCAATTTCAACTGGTCGCTTTCCATCGTCGCCTCGGCGGTCAGCACCACCTGCGCGCCGGTTTCCAGGTAATCACGCGACTTTTCCAGCGTTTCGGAAAACAGCGTCACCTCGTAGCCGCCCGTGGTGTCCGACAGTTGCACAAAGGCAAAGCGGTTGCCACGCGCCGATTTGCGCTCCTGCCGGCCCGACACGACCCCGGCCATCTTGACCACCGCCGCGCCCTTGCGCTCGGCCAATTCGGTGACCTCGTCCAGCGTCTTGATGTCCTTGCGCCTCAGCGCGCCCATGTAGTCGTCCAGCGGATGCCCCGACAGGTAGAACCCGATCGCCTTGAACTCCTCGGTCAGGCGTTCGGCGGGCAGCCAGTCCTCCACCGGGCTCAGGCGCGGTTCCGGCAGGTCGTCGCCCGCCTCGCCGAACAGCGACACCTGGCTGGAGTTCTTCTGGTCGAAGATCGCCGCGGAATAGCCCATCAGCGCCTCCAGACTGTCGAACACCCGGCGGCGGTTGCGGTCCAGCTCGTCAAAGGCCCCAGCACGGGCCAGCATTTCCAACGGCCGCTTGCCGATCCGCTTCAGGTCCACCCGGCGCGCGAAATCGTAGAGCGTCGCAAAGGGCCTATCGCCGCGCCCCTCCACGATCAGGCGCATCGCCTCGACACCCACGTTCTTGAGCGCGCCAAGCGCATAATGCAGCACGCCCCCGCGCACCTGGAACACCGCGTCCGAGCGGTTCACGCAGGGCGGCGCATAGGGCAGCTTCAGCCCCTTCTTCACCTCCTCGAAATACACCGCCAGCTTATCGGTCAGGTGGATATCGCAATTCATCACCCCGGCCATGAACTCCACCGGGTGATTGGCCTTGAGCCACGCGGTCTGGTAGCTGACCACGGCATAGGCCGCCGCGTGCGACTTGTTGAAACCGTAATTGGCGAATTTCTCCAGCAGGTTCCAGACTTCCAGCGCCTTGTCGTCATCCACCCCGTTGGCCTTGGCGCCGTCGATGAATTTCGGGCGCTCGGCGTCCATCGCCTCCTTGATCTTCTTGCCCATGGCGCGGCGCAGCAGGTCGGCGCCGCCAAGCGTATAGCCCGCCATCTCCTGCGCGATCTGCATCACCTGTTCCTGGTAGACGATGATGCCCTGGGTTTCGTCAAGGATATGGTCGATCAGCGGATGCAGCCGGTCGCGTTCGCTCAGCCCGTTCTTGACCTCGCAGTATTTCGGGATGTTCTCCATCGGGCCGGGACGATAAAGCGCCACGAGCGCCACGATGTCCTCGATGCAGGTGGGCTTCATCCGCTTCAGCGCATCCATCATGCCCGAGCTTTCCACCTGGAACACCGCCACCGTCTTGGCCCGCGCGTAGAGATGGTAGGTCTTCTCGTCATCCAGCGGGATCTGCCCGATGTCGTTCTCGGCCCCGTCGAACGGCTCGTAGATCGTGCTGCCGTCCTGCGCGATGTGCAGGTCACGCCCCTCGGCGTGGATCTGCTCGATCGCGTTTTGGATCACCGTCAGGGTCTTGAGGCCAAGGAAGTCGAACTTGACCAGCCCGGCCTGCTCCACCCATTTCATGTTGAACTGCGTGGCCGGCATGTCCGATCGCGGATCCTGGTAGAGCGGCACCAGCTCGTCCAGCGGGCGGTCCCCGATCACCACGCCCGCGGCGTGGGTCGAGGCGTTGCGCAACAGGCCCTCGACCTTCATGCCGTAATTCAGCAGCCGGTCCACCACCTCTTCGCTGCGCGCCGCCTCGCGCAGGCGGTCTTCCTGCTGCAGCGCCTGCGAGATCGAGACCGGCTTGACCCCTTCCACCGGGATCATCTTGCTCAGCTTGTCCACCTGCCCGTAGGGCATCTGCAGCACGCGCCCCAGGTCGCGCACCGCCGCCTTGGACAGCAGCGCTCCGAAGGTGATGATCTGCCCCACCTTCTCGCGGCCGTATTTCTCCTGCACGTACTGGATCACCTCTTCGCGGCGATCCATGCAGAAATCGATGTCGAAATCCGGCATCGAGACCCGCTCGGGATTGAGGAAGCGTTCGAACAGCAGGCTGTAGCGCAGCGGATCGAGGTCGGTGATGGTCAGCGCATAGGCCACAAGGCTGCCCGCCCCCGAGCCGCGCCCCGGCCCCACCGGGATGTCATGCTCCTTGGCCCACTTGATGAAATCGGCAACGATCAGGAAATAGCCGGGAAAGCCCATGCCCTCGATGATGCCAAGCTCGAACTCAAGCCGCTTTTCATACTCTTCCACCGGGGCCGCGTGCGGGATCACCGCCAGCCGCGCGGCCAGCCCCTCCTTGGCCTGGCGGCGCAGCTCGTCCACCTCGTCATCGGCGAATCGCGGCAGGATCGGGTCGCGCCTGTAGGCGCCGAAGGCGCAGCGTTTCGCGATCTCGACGGTGTTCTCCAACGCCTCGGGCAGATCGGCGAACAGCGTCGCCATCTCCTGCGGCGTCTTGAAGTAATGCTGCGCCGTCAGCCGCCGGCGCGGCTCGGCCTGGTCTACATAGGCCCCATCGGCCACGCACAGCATGGCGTCATGCGCCTCGTACATATCCGCGTCGGGGAAATAGACATCGTTCGTGGCCACCAGCGGCAGCCCCATGCCATAGGCCATCTCGACGAAGCCGCGCTCGGTCAGGCGTTCGGCCTCCGGCACGCCGTCCTCGCCGGGATGGCGCTGCAACTCCACGTAAAGCCGGTCCCCGAAGGCCGCGTGCAGCCGCCCGATCAGCGCCTCGGCCGCCGGACGCTGCCCGGCGCGCAGCAGCCGGCCCACTGGCCCGTCCGGCCCCCCGCTCAGGCAGATCACGTCCTCCGAATGGCGCTCCAGCTCCTCGACCGTGACATGCGGCACCTGCCCGTCGCCGCGCAGGTACAGGCAGGAATTGAGCTTCATCAGGTGCTCGTAGCCCCGTTCGCTCTGCGCCAGCAGGACCACCGGCGCGGGCGGCTTGGACCGCTCGCCGGGCTGCACCTGCACGTATTCCAGATCGAGCTGGCAGCCCATGATCGGCTGGATGCCCGCACCGCTGGCGGTGACGGAAAACTCCAGCGCGGCGAACATGTTGTTGGTGTCGGTCACCGCCACCGCCGGCATTCCCGCCGCCGCGCAGAGGCCCGGCAGCTTCTTCAGCCGCACGGCCCCTTCCAGCAGGGAATACTCGGTATGGACGCGAAGATGAATGAATCGGGGGTCACTGCTCATGGCGCCATGATTACCCGCCCGGACCCTGCCACGGAAGACGCGATCGCGGCCCGGCCCGGCCTTTTCGCCCAGATCGCGGGCACCGGCCCATCTGCCGCAGCGGAAATGCCGCACAGGCCATTGCCC
>JAASSQ010000126.1 GCA_021767845.1 Roseovarius sp.
CTCCGCCAAATTGGCTCACAAGTCATTGACTTTAAAAGATTATTTTTTATGTCTGATGTCATACATGCCAATCAGCATGCCAACCTGAGAGTATTCAAGAAACGGCATTAAGTACTCGAAATCTTTTTTGAATGCGCTTTTGGCCCAAGTGTTTGGCTATTTTTTCAATAATTCCTGTAGTTCTATAAACTTAGTATTGAAGAAAATGGCCGCTACATGCGCAATTTCTTGAGGCGAGCTTTCACGAAGCTCTTGGCCCGCTAAGCGGGTTGGCACCTTAAATGTTTCATTTTTTGTTTCGGACTGAATATCTCTCAAGCTAATTTCGGCGGGATTCTGAACCGCTCCGCCATGAGGAATGCCGCTAAGCGACTTTATGACGCCATTCTCTAGTTGAATTCTCGCGTTCGATCCGAATGCGCGAACATCGCCATTATCAATGATCACTGCCCCATCGAGACCGAAATCCACACTTCCGCCCAATTGCCCAAAACCTGGAATATCTACTGAAGCGTGCTGATAATCAGCACTGGGCTCTAACCCATACTCGGTTGCATTTCGTGCTTCGCGAAGAAAGATTAGCCCCTGATCGTTTTTAGTGAACTCGTTCTTGAGCCTATTAGCCCAAGGCTTAGAGGCGGTATGCTTACTTCCAACCTTGATCAAGCGATACATTCCTTTTCGAAATGCTTCTAAAAAACTCTCCCATGCCTCGCGTAGATGGATTGCATCGGTAGCACCATCTAAGCTCTCACGCGCACGCCAAACTTTTTCGGCATCTCGTGCTATCTCTGAAAGTCCTCTAACCATGAAAAAATTTTAAGAGATTTTCTGCTGGTGCAATCGGCAACTCAGAAACCATCGCCGCGCCTACCGGGAAACGAATCGGCCGAACCGCTACTCAGGCCAAGGCGCGGCTGGCGCACGGTGACTTCCTGCCGTGGATCGAGGCCGAGTTCGGGACGTCGGACTGGACAGCGTAGAGCATGATGCGTGTTGCTGAGCGGTTTGCCAAATCCGAGATTATCCGGGATTTTCCACCCACCACCCTCTACGCGCTTGCGGCCCCGTCCACGCCGGACGGAAAAGGCCGGGGCGTTGGATGCCGCCCCGGCCCGTGGGCAGGCGTTGGATGCCACCGTGCCCGACCAGCCTCGCCACTCAAGCGATCCGGCCTCGCGCCGCGCCCCCGAGGAGTCCGATCAAGGAAAGGGGCCGCGCCGTCTGGCGGTTATGACGACACTCACCAGTTGCCGGGTCGCTTTGCGATGAAGCCACGCGGGCGCGACCAGCCTTATCCGTCAGATCCGGCCCATCTTCGCGAGCCGAGCTTTATTGATCTGAAACGCAAACCGCACTTGGTCCGGGCTGACCTCGGCCAGATGACAGACCAGCACAAGATCCTTGCTCCAGATCCAGCCGATCTCGTTTCCTCGGGCGCAGTCTTGCAGGCCGATCAGCAGCACCTGCAGCCACAGAACGCGCTCGCCGATCATGAGGCCGTCCGACGCTGCATGAGCGCCTCGAACGCGGCCAGATGCCGCGCTGACGGTGACGCGGGCGGGGCGGATCAGATGCTGGCCGATGGCAAGGCCTGGCCGGTGCAGAACGAGAACCTGCCCGGGGTCCGTGTCGCCCCCGTCTTCTGCATCTGCATCGCCTCGTGCAGCGCTGGATCGAAGGCTGTCTTCTCTGGGGCGATGGTACACACGCCAAGCGCTTTCAGCCCGGTCTCGAAAACGCCGCGGGTGTTGCGCAACCCTTCCAGATGCGCAGCGAACCGGGGCTCTTCGTCATCGGGGTCGTTCCTGGCGGCCTCGATCCCGAGCGCCAGCGCGTCGAGCGCGGGATCCAGCGACTCGGCGGCCAGCGCGATACCGTGCTCGCGCCCTTCCACGCGCGCGGCATCGGTGCGCTTGCGCGCATTCTCCGCAGCTGCCAGCGCGCGTTTCCTCTTGCCGGTCAGGCGGCCGATCTTTTCCCTTTTGGCGGACTTCGCTTCGACGGATGGCTCCTCCTTGGTCGGTGCATCGTCCAGCCTGGATGAATCGTTCCCCATGGCAGCGGCCGATGTTCGCTCGTCTTTTTCGTTCTCACCCGTCCTCCACTCCTTTCGGTGCACCACACGATCGCGCGCGTGGCGGCCTGTCTAGCCGAACGGCGATTCCCGTCAGGCCGCCACGGGCAATCGCTTCGCGATCCTCAATCCAAGATCTGCCGCTTCAGCCGGGTGAAACTGTCGGCGATCTTGTCGAAGACGTCGTCAGCGCCTCCCTGGTCTTGTCGTGCGCGTTCGTCGCGTCCTTGAGCAGGGTCTGGCGCTTCTCTTCGACCTTCGCGGCTGCCCCGTCCTTCACCGGCTCGCTGACGGCGGCATTGGTGTCGGATGTCGGCGGCTGCTCGTCGGCCTGGGCGACTGCCGGCGTCAAGGTCAGCATCGTTGACGGAGCAAACGTGCTGACGGCCGCCATTTTCGTCTGATCGCACATTGTTTTTCTCCTTTCGTCATGCACCCTTCGTCGGCACGGTTCGGGAGAACATGCCGGCGGACGTGCGGCCAGGTCGGGACGCCTGCGCGCCGCAATCCGTGTCATCGGCTGCCGATCGTCGTGCCCGCCCAGGCCGGCGGATCGGAGGCGGGAAAGGAGTCGAGAGATGCGAGCACCACCGGATCGGTCTCGTGCGTCGCGGGAGCGGATTTGCGCGAGCCAGTCTTCTCGCGCGGCACCGGGCCGTCGAGCGGCTTGAGCGGGCGGAACATCGGCTCCGGCGCCCGCCGCGCCGGGTTCTCCCGGTCATCACGGACGATGTAGTTCCAATCCATCCGTTCGGCGTAATCCACCGCGCTTTCGCGATCGGGAAAGCTCAGACGGACGGGGCGGTAGGGATCGCGCGTCGCTGTCCAGCCCATGAGCGGCTCGATTTCGGCCGCCTGTACGGGCTCGAATTCGAGGATCCAGTGGCGCGGACGCGGCCCCGACTGCATGAGGTTGCGCGACGGGCGGTAGATGATCGCCGTCGGCACATCGGGCGCACGCAGATCCATGCCCGGAACTCTCGGCCGGAACGGCGGGCGGTTGTGTCCACGTCTGTCGAACATGACGCTCTCCTTTTCTTGGGGCCGCCCGGGCTCACGCCGCGCCGCGGGATGTGGCGTCATTCGCGTTCCCCTTCGCCTTGCGAAGCCTGAGGCCCAGCAGGATCATGACGATGCCGAAGAATACGGCGTAGATCGCCAACACCCAGCCGAGCGCCAGCAGGCTTTGCGCCGGATAGGCAAACAGGAACCACACGACGAAAAGTCCCAGCAGAGTCGAGACGATCCCGCTTAGCCCGAGCCAGATCTCGCCCTCGATCTCCTTGCGCAGCCGGATCGCGGTCACGAGTTCGAATAGCCCCGAGAAGACCGACCAGAAGGCGATGCTGGCCCAGAGAAAGACCGCGAGCACGAAGGTCGCGATGAAAGGCGTGATGAGGACCACCAGCCCCGTCAATATGCCGAGCACGCCGCTGAGGGCCAGCCAGCCCCAGCGTTCCTCCCGGCGCACGTGACGCACAGCGGCGACAAGGCCGAAGACGCCATCGGCGAAGGCGAAAGCGCCGAAGACCAGCGTCAGCGCAAGGATGGCCTCCGCCGGCATCAGCCAGGCAAGAACCGCAATGACGAGCGCCAGGACGCCGCGCAGGACGAACGCCCACCAGTTCTCGGACAGGCTGCACAGGAATTCCTCGATCGGCGTCTGGGGATTCGTGTTTGTCGTCGTCATTTTCATCTCCTTTCAGTGACCGGCGTGCTCGGCCATGCTCGTTTCGCCATGTGAGCGGCCATCGCCGCCGCGATACGGTCGTGGTCTTCCAGAGGTTGCGGGATATGCGCCGTCCGGGCCAGCGCGTCCGCCAACGCGGCTTCGACGCTGTCCGGCGCTTGGCTGGCCTCGTGCAGGCGTTGATGCAAGCATGCGCGCGCAACCTCGGCGGTGCACGACACCTCTTCCGCGGACGGCTTCACCACCGCGGCCGTCTGTTGCGGCGTCTCTTCCTCCATGTGGAGCCGCTGGACGACTTTGCGCCAGAGCGCGGGCAGGTCCGCCTCTGCCCGGTCCTGTGCTGGCGGCAGCAGCTGGCCGATCCGCGCGCGCCGCTTCTCCAGTAGCGCCGCCTCGTGGCGGATCACTTCGGGGGCGCGGTGCCAGCCGTGGGACTCGAGATTGTGAAAAGCTGTCATCACATTCATCTGGCTCCCCTGAAGGCGGTATCCTTGCCGAGGGATGCGAGGTTGTACGCCACGCATCCCCGGGGTGCGTCATGTCGCGGCGTCATCGCCTCCAGTGTCCGTTTCGTCGCTCTTCGCGGACTTTCCGGGCTTTGCCTTGCCATCGGCGGGGGAGTCACCTTCGGCCGAGTCCTCGGACGTATGCGCGCCGCCATCGCCGCCATCGGGCTTTTCGGGCCCGGTGGCCGCGGCTTGTTGCACCGCTTGCGCATCCGTGGCGTCGGCCGTCTCCAGTTTTTCGAAGGTGACCTTCTGTGCCTCGGCCGACCACGCCACGCGCACCCGGTCGCCGTCCTCGACCGAACCGCCCAGCATGGCGCGCGCCAGTTCGGTTTCCAGTTCCGAACGGATCAGGCGGCGCAGCTCGCGGGCGCCGAATTCGGGCTGGAAGCCCACGGCGGCAAAATGGTCGGTGACGGAATCCTCGAACTCCAGTTCCACCCCCTGCGTCAGCGCGGTGCGTGCAACACGCTCCAGTTGCAACCCGACGATCTCGCGAATTTCCGACTGGTTCAGCGAATGGAACACGATGATCTCGTCGATGCGGTTGATGAATTCGGGGCGGAAGTGGCCGCGCAACACGTCCATCAACTCGGCCCGCTGCTTGGCCTCGTCGAACTCATTGGTGCCGCGCTTCTTCAGGTTGCGCTGGATGATGTCCGAGCCGAGGTTCGAGGTGGCGATGATGATCGTGTTCGTGAAATCCACCACGCGGCCCTTGCCGTCGGTCAGCCGGCCGTCGTCGAAAACCTGGAGCAGGATGTTGTAGACGTCGGCATGGGCCTTTTCGATCTCATCGAGCAGCACCACGGAATAGGGGCGGCGGCGGACGCGCTCGGTCAGTTGCCCGCCTTCGTCGTAACCCACGTACCCCGGAGGCGCTCCGACAAGCCGCGCGACGGCGTGGCGTTCGCCGTATTCCGACATGTCGATGCGGATCATCGCGTCCTCTTCGCCAAAGACGGTTTCGGCCAGCGCCTTGGCCAGTTCGGTCTTGCCGACGCCGGTGGGGCCGAGGAACAGGAAGGTGGCGGTCGGTGCCGACCCCTCGCGAAGGCCTGCTCGGGCCAGTCGCACGGCGTCGGCCACCGAATTGATCGCCTCGTTCTGGCCAATGACGCGCTCGTGCAGACGGTCCTCAAGCTTCAGAAGCTTCTCGCGTTCTTCGCTCGTCAGTTCGGTGACCGGGATGCCGGTGAGCTTCGAGACGATCTGCGCGATGTGATCGTTGCGCACCTCGGCGCTGGCCGACGCACGGTCGCGCTTCCAGGTTTCCAGCAGCGCGTCCAGTTTGGTCTGCTTTTCCTCCAGCTCGGCCTTGAGTTCGGCGGCGCGGTCGAACTGCTTGCGCGCGGCGGCGTAGTCCTGTTCGCGCTGGATCTGCTTCACCTCGGCTTCCAGTTCCTGCACATCCACGGGCCGCGCGGTCGTGCTGATTTTTACCCGCGCGGCAGCCTGGTCGATCAGGTCGATGGCCTTGTCGGGCATGAAGCGCCCCGAGATGTAGCGATCGGAAAGCTCGGCCGCGGCGACGATGGCCTCGTCGGTGATCGTCACCTTGTGGTGGCTCTCCAGCGTGTCGCGCAGACCGCGCAGGATCATGATGGTCTGCGCCACGGTGGGCTCGTCGACATAGACCGGCTGGAAGCGCCGCTCGAGCGCCGCGTCCTTCTCGATATGCTTCTGGTATTCGTTGAGCGTGGTCGCACCGATCAGGTTCAACTCGCCCCGTGCCAGCGCCGGTTTGAAGGTGTTGGCGACGTCAAGCCCGCCTTCGCCGCCGCCTTGGCCGGCCCCCATGATGGTGTGCAACTCGTCGATGAAGAGAACAAGGTCGTCCTTGTTGGCCTCGATCTCCTTCAACAGCTTCTGGATTCGTTCCTCGAACTCGCCGCGATACTTGGACCCGGCCACCATCGAGTTGATGTTGAGCTCGACCAGCCGCTTGTCGCGCAGCGCCTCGGGCACTTCGCCCGCGACGATACGCTGCGCCAGCCCTTCGATGATGGCGGTCTTGCCGACGCCGGGCTCTCCGATCAGGACCGGGTTGTTCTTCTTGCGCCGGGCCAGGACCTCGATCGTGGTCTCGATCTCTCGCGCGCGTCCGATCACCGGGTCGAGCTTGCCCTCGCGGGCCAGCTTGGTCAGATCGCGGGAGAATTCGTCGAGGTCGGGTGTGTTCGAAGGCGTCTCGACCCGCCCTTCCTCGGCACCGCGACCGACGACCTTCGTGACCTGCTGGCGCAGGGATTGCGGCGTCAGACCCAGCTTGCGCAGGATGTCGGCGGCCAAACCCTCGCCTTCCTCGGCCAAGCCGATCAGCAGGTGTTCGGGGCCGACATAGGAATGGCCCAGTTCGTTCGAGGCGATGAACGCGCGGTTCAGCGCGTCCTTCAGGCGCGGGCTGACACCGATCTCGCCCTCACTCGGCGCCTCCCCGCGCGGTGCTTCCTTTTCGATGTGGCGGCGCAGGTCCTCCACGTCGATCTTGAATTGCTCCAGCAGGGTCTTGATCACATCGCTGCGGCTGAGCGCGAAGAGCAAGTGTTCGGTATCGACCTCGGAGCGGCCAAGCTCACCTGCCTTCTGCGCGGCCTCCTGCAACAGCTTGTTACCTTGCTCGCTCAGCCGATCGGCGATGCTGCTCCCACCGCCGCCGCGCCGGCTGCCGCGATTGACGGGGACGCGTTGGCCGCCTCCATCGCCCAGACGTCGCTCCATGCTGCTGAACGGGCTGTCGCCAAAGAATTCGTCGAAGAGCGACCCGCCGCCGAAAAGCGATTCCAAGGGAGAAGCGGATCGCCTCTGCTGGCGCGCGAGCTTGCGATAATCCTCGTCACAAAGCTCCATCATCTGGCGTTCGCCGTTGACCGAAACCTGCGCCCGAAACGTTGCCGGACGCCGCTTGCAGATGTCACAGATTCCGTTTGCCATTTTTCTCTCCCAAATGTTTTCAATCGACGCCTTTGCCGATGGTAAGCTCATCCGATCGCGCGCGCCTTGACCTCGGACAAAGCGCAAGCGTTTGCCTCACTGGACCACGAGGAACAGCCGTGCCCCCCGCGTTGGACCGTCAGGGCAAACGGCCCATCGAGGCCCTTCAGGCTTCGGCGCAGATCCGCCAGCGATCTCACCGGCCTGCAAGCCGGCGGCTTCGGCCGGGGAGTCGGGCGCCACCTTGGTGACGATGGCGCCGCGGTCGATATCCGCGCCGAGGGCTTTCGCCAGGTCGGGGGTGAAATCTTGGATAATGACGCCAAGGCGACCGCGGCGGACCTCGCCGAATTCGACAAGCTGGTCCATTACTGCGCTGGCCATGTCGATCGGTACCGCGAAACCGATACCGACATTGCCCCCGCCGGGCGAAATGATGGCGGAATTGATGCCGACCAAGCGGCCATCGAAGGTAATCAGTGCGCCGCCCGAGTTGCCGGGGTTGATCGAAGCGTCGGTCTGGATGAAATCCTCGTATCCCTCGACATTCAGCCCGCTGCGTCCCAGGGCGCTGACGATGCCAGACGTCACCGTCTGTCCGAGCCCGAACGGGTTGCCGATCGCCACGACGAAATCTCCGACCCTGAGCGAATCGGAAGAACCGAGTTCGATTTCAGTCAGGTTGTCGGGCTCGATCCTGAGCAACGCGATGTCGGTGCCGGGATCGCTCCCGACCAGTTCGGCTTCGAACCGGCGGCGGTCCTTAAGCGTGACGACGATCTCCTC
>JAASSQ010000127.1 GCA_021767845.1 Roseovarius sp.
AAGGCTCCCGACTTGGCACGTTACATCTTTGCCCTGATCTTCGGCGCGGTTGGCGTTGGTATCCTTGTCGCGCTCGGGTCGTGGCAGATGGACCGGCTGGCCTGGAAGGAAGGCATCCTGGCCGATATCGAGGCGCGCATCGCCGCCGACCCCGTGGCGCTGCCCGACGACCCCGACCCGGAGGCCGACCGCTATCTGCCGGTACGGGTGTCGGGGCGGTTGGGCGACCGCGCGCTGCGGGTGCTGGTCAGCCAGAAACAGGTGGGCGCGGGCTACCGGGTGATTTCCCCGCTGGACACCGAAGGCGGGCGGCGCATCCTGCTGGATCGCGGCTTCATCAAGGTGAGCGAGGACATCCCCGCCGCGCCCGAGGGCGTGGTCACGATCACCGGCAACCTGCACTGGCCCGAGGATCGCAACGACTCGACCCCCGAGAACGACGTGGCGGACAACACCTGGTTCGCCCGTGACCTGGGGCAGATGGCCGAGGTGCTGGGGACCGAACCGCTGATGGTGGTGGCGCGCGAGGTGTCGTTTTCCGACGCGCCGGTGACGCCGCTGCCCGTGGACACCAGCGGGATTCCGAACGATCACCTTGAATACGCGGTCACATGGTATTCGCTGGCCGCGATCTGGGCGGCGATGACCGGCTATCTTCTTTGGCGCACGCGCAAGACGGAAAAAGGCGACACGGCATGAAATACATCTCGACCCGCGGCACGGCGCCGGTTCTGAGCTTCGAGGAGGCGATGCTGACGGGGCTGGCGCGCGATGGCGGGCTTTACCTGCCCGAGACCATCCCGCACATGACATTCGCCGAGATCGCCGCGCTGGAGGGCGCGAGCTATGAGGAGGCGGCGTTCCGCGTGATGCGCCCCTTCCTCGGCGATGCCTTCACCGACGACGAGTTCCGCGAGATCATCGCGCGGGCCTATGCGGGCTTCGGCCATGTGGCGCGCGCGCCGCTCAAGCAGTTGGACAGCGGGCATTTCCTGCTGGAACTGTTCCACGGGCCCACGCTGGCCTTCAAGGATTTCGCGATGCAGCTGATCGGCCAGCTGTTCGAGGCGGCATTGAAGCGCAACGGCCAGCGGGTGTGCATCGTGGGCGCGACCAGCGGCGACACCGGCAGCGCCGCGATCGAGGCGTTCCGGGGGCTGGACGCGGTGGATGTGTTCATCCTCTACCCGCATGGCCGCGTGAGCGAGGTGCAGCGCCGCCAGATGACCACGCCTGTCGAGGACAACGTCCACGCGCTGGCGATCGAGGGGCATTTCGACGACGCGCAGGCCCGCGTGAAGGACATGTTCAACGATTTCGAGTTCCGCGACACGGTCGGGCTGGCCGGGGTCAACTCGATCAACTGGGCGCGGGTGCTGGCGCAGGTGGTCTATTACTTCACCTCGGCCGTCAGCCTTGGCGCGCCGCATCGCGCGGTCAGTTTCACCGTGCCCACCGGCAATTTCGGCGACATCTTCGCAGGCTATATCGCCAAGCGCATGGGCCTGCCGATAGACCGGCTGGTGGTGGCCACGAACCAGAACGACATCCTGCACCGCTGCCTGACGGGCGGCGATTACACGCCCGATGGCGTGATCCCCTCGATCAGCCCGTCGATGGATATCCAGGTCAGCTCGAATTTCGAACGCGCGCTTTATTATGCCTATGGCGAGGACGGCGGCGCGGTGGCGCAACTGATGGACGAGCTGAAGGCCGGGGGCTTCCATGTGAGCCAGGGCGCGCTGCAGGCGCTGCGCGAAAGCTTCGATTCGGGCCGCTGCGACGAGGACGAGACCCGCGCCACCATCGCCCAGACCTGGGCCGGGACCGGCGAGCTTCTGTGCCCGCATTCGGCGGTGGGCGTGAAGGTGGCCGAGGAGGCGCGCAAACCGGGCGTGCCGATGATCACGCTGGCCACCGCGCATCCGGCCAAGTTCCCGGATGCGGTCGCGGCGGCCTCGGGCATGCATCCGCCCTTGCCCGAGCGCATGTCGGACCTGTATGAGCGGTCCGAACGCGTGACCGAGGTGCAGAACGACCTTGACGCGATCGAAACACTCATCAAGGAACGGACCGGGCATTGACCGTCAAGCTGACCACCCTCGACAACGGATTCCGCATCGTCACCGAGGCGATGCCCAGCCTGCAATCGGCCGCCATCGGCATCTGGGTGAATGCCGGCGCGCGGCATGAACGCGCCGCGCAGAACGGCATCGCGCATTTCCTGGAGCACATGGCCTTCAAGGGCACCAGGACCCGCAGCGCGCTGGCCATCGCCGAGGCGATCGAGGATGTGGGCGGCTATATCAACGCCTATACCAGCCGCGAGGTCACGGCCTATTACGCGCGGGTTCTGAAGGATGACGTGCCGCTGGCGCTGGACGTGGTGGCCGATATCCTGCGCAACCCGGTGTTCGACCCGCGCGAGATCGAGGTGGAGCGCGGCGTCATCCTGCAGGAGATCGGGCAGGCGCTGGATACGCCGGATGACATCATCTTCGACTGGCTGCAGGAAAAGGCCTATCCCGATCACCCGCTGGGCCGCACGATCCTTGGCCCCGAGGAACGGGTGGGCGCGTTCTCGCGCGAGGACCTGATGGGCTTCGTGGACGAGCATTACGGCCCCGACCAGATGGTGCTGGCCGCCGCCGGCGCGGTGGATCACGACGCGATCGTGGCCGCGGCCGAGCGGCTCTTCGGGGACATGGCGCGCAAGGCGCCCTACACGCCCGATGCCGCGCGCTTCGCGGGCGGCGAAAGCCGCCGGGTCAAGGACCTGGAGCAGGCGCATTTCGCGCTGGCCTTCGAGGCGCCGGATTATGGCCACCCCGATATCTATGCCGCGCAGATCTATGCCTCGGCGCTGGGCGGGTCGATGTCCTCGCGCCTCTTCCAGGAGGTCCGCGAACGCCGCGGCCTGTGCTACACGATCTTCGCGCAGGCCGGGGCCTATTCGGATACCGGCATGATGACGATCTATGCCGGCACCTCGGGCGCCGAGATGGGCAACCTCGCGCAGATCACCGTGGACGAGATGAAGCGCGCCGCCGAGGATTTCACCACCGAGGAGATCGAGCGCGCCCGCGCCCAGATGAAGGCCGGTCTGCTGATGGGGCTGGAAAGCCCGTCGAACCGGGCCGAACGGCTGGCGCGGATGCTGCAGATCTGGGACCGGGTGCCCGAGCTGGACGAGGTGGTGGAGCGCATCGACGCGGTGACGCTGGGCGACGTGCGCGCGCTGGCCGCCCGCACCATCGCCGAGGCCCCCGCCGCCATGGCGCTTTACGGCCCCGTCGAGGCCGCCCCCAGCCTTCAGGCCCTGCAGGACAGGCGCGCGGCCTGATGTTCCTGCCGCGCCGGAAAGTCAGGATCGAGACCGAGCGTCTGACCCTGCGCCAGCCGGTGCTGACCGATTTCCGTGCCTGGGCGGCGCTGCGCGAGCGCAGTGCCGAGTTCCTGGTGCCGTGGGAGCCGACCTGGGCCGAGGATCACCTTGCGCGCAAGGGGTTTTCCAACCGCGTCTACTGGGCGCAACGCTCGCTGGCGCAGGGCACGGCGGTGCCGCTGTTCATGATCCGGCGCGAGGACGATGCGCTGGTGGGCGCGATCACGCTGGACAATATCCGCCGCGGCCCGGCGCAGGCGGGCACCCTGGGCTACTGGATCGGCGAGCCCTTCGCGCGGCAGGGCTACATGCGCGAGGCGATCCTGGGGGTGGTGCACCATGCCTTCGAGCGGCTGGACCTGAGCCGGATCGAGGCCGCCTGCCTGCCCGAGAACCGCGCCTCGCGCGGGTTGCTGGAGAAATGCGGCTTCAAATACGAAGGCGTCGCGCAAAGCTATCTTCAGATCAACGGGCGCTGGCGCACCCATGTGCTCTATGCCGCGCTGCGGATGGACCGGCGCGGCCGCGCCGAGGCGGGCTGACGGCACAGCGCCGCACCGCCGCGATCAAGGGCTGACCCACGGGGCATTCGTGCTATCTTACGTCGGGTCAATGGAGGTTGCGCCCATGATCCGTGTCATTCTTGCCCTTGTCCTCATGGCCTTGCCCGCCCTGTCGGCCGCGCAGGACCGCCGGCCAAGCCACTGCATCGCCATCGCGCAGACCACGCCGGGCATCCAATACCTGCACAAGGCAAGTTTCCGCGCCCCGGTGCCCGAGTTCTCGGTGCGATTGCGCTATGTCGCCCATGCCTCGTTCCTGATCCAGAGCGAGGACGGGCTGTCCGCCGTCACCGATTTCACCGGCTTCGTGGGCAATGTCGATTTCATCCCCGACGTGGTCACGATGAACCACGCCCATTCGACCCACTGGACGGCCAACCCCGATCCGGCCATTCCCCATGTGCTGCGCGGCTGGGGCGAGGCATTCGGTGAACCCGCCCGCCATCACCTCGATCTGGGCAGCATGGTGGTGCGCAACGTGCCCACCGATATCCGAAGCTGGGACGGGGCGCGCAAGCCCAACGGCAATTCGATCTTCGTCTTCGAATCGGCGGGGCTGTGCATCGGGCATCTGGGGCACCTGCACCACGAACCGAGCGATGACCAATATGCCGCGCTGGGCCGGATGGACGTGGTGATGGCGCCGGTCGATGGCGGCTACACGATGCCGCTTGAGAACATGATGAACGTGCTGCGCCGGCTGAAGGCGCGGATCGTCATCCCGATGCATTGGTTCGCCGATGGCTCGCTGGGCCGCTTCCTTGCCGGGATGGAGGATGATTTCGAGATCATCGAGACCGGCGGCAGCGAGATCACCGTCTCGCTGCGGACGCTGCCCGAGCGGCCGACGATCATGGTGTTGCGCCCCTCCTACCTGCGCGACGACGAATGAGGCGGACCAAGGGCACTGGACCGCACCGCCCGGCATGATAGCTAGGGGGCATGAGCCTGAACCCCGTGACCCCCGAGATCGTCGCGGCGCTGCGCGAGGTGCTGCCCGCGGCGGCCTTTCGCGATATCGCGCCGCATTACCTGGAAGAGCCGCGCGGCCGCTGGGCCGGGCAGGCCGGCGTGGTGCTGGCGCCCGAGACCACCGCGCAGGTGGCCGAGGTGATCCGGCTGGCCCGCCACGAAGCCGTGCCGGTGGTGCCCTATGGCGGCGGCACCGGGCTGGTCGGCGGCCAGATCAGCCCCGAGGGCCCGGCGCCGATCCTGCTGAGCCTCGAGCGGATGCGCGCGGTGCGCGGCCTCTACCCGGACGAAAACCTGATGATCGTCGAGGCGGGCGCGATCCTGTCGGACGTGCATGACGCCGCGCAGGAGGCCGGGCGGCTTTTCCCGCTCAGCATCGCGGCCAAGGGCAGCGCGCGGATCGGCGGGCTGCTGGCCACCAACGCGGGCGGCGTCAACGTGCTGCGCTACGGCAATGCGCGCGATCTCTGCGTCGGGCTGGAGGCGGTGCTGCCCGACGGGCAGATCTGGCACGGGCTCAAGCGGCTGCGCAAGGACAACACCGGCTATGACCTGCGCGACCTGCTGATCGGGGCCGAGGGCACGCTGGGCGTGATCACCGCGGCCACGCTGCGGCTGGCGCCGCAGCCCGCGGGCGAGGGCACGGCGCTGATGGTGGTCGAGGGGCCGGAGGCGGCGCTGTCGCTGCTGTCGCTGGCGCGCGAGCACATGGGCGAGGGGGTGAGCGCCTTTGAACTCATGCACCGCACGGGGTTGGACTTCCTGTCCGAAACGCTGCCCGAGATTCGCCAACCCTTTGACGACCCGCCGGAATGGTTCGTCCTGATCGACGTGGGGCTGGCGCGGGGCCTCGACCCGGCCGAGGCGCTGGAGACGCTTTTCGCCGAAGCCTTCGAGGCCGGCTTGGTGAGCGACGGGATGATCGCCCAGTCCGAGGCGCAGCGGCACGCCTTCTGGGAGGTGCGCGAGCAGATCCCCGAGGCCAACCGGCTGATCGGCGCGGTCAGTTCGCATGACATTTCGCTACCCCTCGGCGCGGTGCCCGGTTTCATCGCCCGGGCACCCGAGGTGATCGGCCAGATCGGGGAATTCCGCATCAACTGCTTCGGGCATCTGGGCGACGGGAACCTGCATTACAACGTCTTTCCCGCCCCGGGCCGGTCGCGCAACGATCACCTCGATCAGCGCGGCGCGATCAAACAGGCGGTGCACGACCTGGTGGACGAGATGGGCGGCTCGGTCAGCGCCGAGCACGGAATCGGCCGGCTGAAGGTGTCGGACCTCGAACGCTATGGCGATCCCGCCAAGCTATCGGCGATGCGCGCGATCAAGGCCGCGCTTGACCCGGCGGGCATCATGAACCCCGGCGCGGTCCTGCGTGGCGCGGCCGGTTAGGGGGCGCTGCCCCCTCTTGGCCTGCGGCCAATTCACCCCCGGAGTATTTCGGGAACGATGAAGCCGGGGGGCGCGCGGGGGTTTCTTCTTGGTCCAAATACCCCTGTCGGTCCGCCGGCACCGGGCACCGGCACCGGGCACCGGCGCCGGGTGGCCGAAGACCGGGTTGCCAAGACCGTGGAGGTGGCCGAAGCTTGCGGCGACCGATCCGCCCGTTTCACAGCAGAGGCCGAGCATGACCCAGGCGCCAGACAGTCCTTCGGATGACCAGACGCGATGGCATTTGGACATCGTGGTGGCCGATGGCTTCGTTCTTTCCGAACTGGCGACAATCACCGACGCGATCCGCATCGCGAACCGGGTGGCGGGGCGCGCGCTGTTCTCGTGGTCGTTCCATTCCGCCACGGGCGGGCCGGTCGCCTCGCCAAGCGGTCTTTCGGTCGAGACCGCGCCGGTGCCCGACAGGCCCAGGGCGGATGCGGTTTTCGTGATCGGCAATGCCGATCCAGGCTATGGCCGGCGCAGCGTGTCGGGCATGGTGTCCAGGTATCGCTATAGCAAGGCGCGCGTCTATCTGCTGGCCGAGGCCGCCACCCGCTATATCGCGGAGGCCGGGTCCGTCGAGACGCATACGACGCATTGGGAAAACTACCAGATCATCCGCGAGGTCATGGCCGAGGACGGGATGGACCTGTCGCTGGCGCGCGAGGGGCGCGGGGTGGTGACCTGCGCGGGGATGGGGGCGACCTCGGACATCGTGCTGTCGCTGATCGGGCAGATGACCACGCCGGCGATCGGCACGGCGGTGGCCGACATCATGCTGCATCAGAGCGTCCGGGATTTCGCCACGCTGCAGCCCTATTCGGGTGCGGGGATCACCGATACCGGGGACGAGATCGTCAACCGCAGCATCCGCATGATGCAGACTCATATCGAGGATCCGCTGCGGATCAAGGACATCGTCGCGGCTCTGGGCGTCTCGAGCCGCCTGCTCGAACGCCGCTTCGTCCTGGCACTGAACACCACGCCGCAAGCCTATTACCGGCGCATCCGCCTGCTGGCGGCCAAGAACCTTGTGCTCAACTCGGCGATGAGCATCCAGGAGATCGCGATGGCCTGCGGCTTCCAGAGCGGGTTCTCGGCGGTGTTCAAGAAGCAGTTCGGCGTCACGCCCGCCACCTTGCGCCGGCGCCGCAAGGCGCAGGGCGACGCGGGTGGATTCCTTGACCTTCGATGACGTGTTTGATGGTTTTTGACGGTCGCATCCGTGGCAGGATGCCCCCGAAGACCGTGACCGGAGGCTCGCATGACAAGGATTCCCGCGACGGCGCGCGCCGTCATCATCGGCGGCGGCGTGGTGGGCGCGTCGGTCGCCTATCACCTGACCAGGCTCGGCTGGAAGGACGTGGTGCTGCTTGAGCGCAAGCAGTTGACCTCGGGCACCACATGGCACGCCGCCGGGCTGATCGCGCAGCTGCGCGCGACCGCGAACATGACCAAGCTCGCCCGCTATTCGCAGGAGCTTTACGGCAAGCTGGAAGAGGAAACCGGCGTGGCGACGGGGTTCCGGCGAACCGGCTCGATCACCGTGGCG
>JAASSQ010000128.1 GCA_021767845.1 Roseovarius sp.
GAGAAGAAGGCCGAGGCGCTGGCGCGCAAGCTGGCCTCGGGGACGTGGACGCATGACTATGCCCTGACGCCCGCAGAGGCGCAGGCGCTGGGCGTGGAGGTGACGGTCGGGATGCCCTCGGAGATCCTGGACCTGATGAAGCTTTACCCCGCGCCGGTCAAGCAGAGCGCGGTCGAGTTCCTGCCGTTCGATCCTCCGGGTAAGAAAATGGGCTGAGCCGGGCGAATCGGGGGCAAGCCCTTGGTTAACGTGGCAAAACCCCGATCGGCATCGCGTCGGTATAACGTCGGTATTACGTCGGTATTCGGCACCGAAAGGGCCGAGTGTTAACAGACCGCACGGGGGCGGATGTGACAAAACGCGGTGAGTTTTTGGCAGGCCGTGGGGGGCGGGAATGCCTCTGACGGATCTGCGACCGGCCCGGGCTGGACTGCCTCGCGCGACCAGCGCCGAAGGCGCCGCGCGATCGCCAGACCGCCCCCCGGGCTGGCGATTGGCTGACACAGGCGCGCGGACCAACGCACCTTCGGATTTGGCAGGGATAAAGCACGCTGAACGGATGTGGGCGCGCCATCCCGCGGTCTGGCCATCGCGCGGCTTGGGCTGGAAATCTTCTGTGTCCCGCACAGGCGGCATCCGGGGGCCTGATCGGCGAAGCCAGCCCGGTTTTGCCGGACCCGTCCTGATTAGAGCATCGCGTAAAGCATCACCCAGCCCGACAGGATCACCGCCGTCACCAGCGCGTAGCCGCCGTTCCAGCCCAGCCCGACCTTGCGCGCACTGACCCGCCCGAAGGAACCGATCAGGAGCGTGGTCGCGGTAAAGGGCGAGGTCACGCCGCTGAGCGCCCAGCCCGAGGTGATGCCGACGATGATCGCCGTCGGGCTGACGCCGAGCGCCGCGGCCTCGGGCACAAGGGGGGCGAGCAGGGTCACGGCAAGGATGGGGTTCATGCCCGCCTGACCGGCCAGCGGGATGATCCAGACGAAGGAGACCAGCAGGAGCGGGGCCGGCACCTCCGCCAGATCGAGCCCCAGCCCGCCCAGCACCGGCGCCAGAAGCGGCGCCCCCACGGTGCCGATATACCCGGCCATCAGCAGCAGGATGATTTCACCGCGATAGGCGGGCAGTTCGGAAAAGGCATAGTCCGACAGGCGCGCGGAGATCGAGGGCGCATCGGGCGGCGCGGCGCGCTGTTGCAGGGCCAGCCAGACCAGCGCGATCACCGGCACGATCAGCAGCACGAGCCCCACCACCCGGATGCCGGTGGCAAGGTAAAGGGTGACGATGCTGACCACCAGGATCGCCAGCAAGAGCGCGAGCGGCAGCATCAGCGCCCATGTGCCGTCCGGCGGCGTGCGGGCGGGCGGTGGCGCCGACAGGCGGGGCTTGAACGCGGCGTCGAGCGCCCAGCCTGTCCCGGCCATCAGCAGCGACGTGACGATCCCCGGCAGCACCGCGTCGGCCCACGACGCGCCGGGCACGAGCGCCACCGAAATCGCCACCGCGAAGGACAGCGGCGACCACGGCAGCGCCGAGGTGAAGGCGCGTTGAATGGCCAGCAGCATCCGGCGGCTGCGGTGGCGGCGGATCTCGGTGTCGCGCTCGGCATCGGCGCTGGCGGTGGCGAGGCTGCCCAGAAGGGCGATGGCGCCATAGTTCAGCAGAAGCGCGAACATCTGCCCGCCAAGCGTGAGCGCCAGATAGCGCCGTCCCGGCGGCTGCTGGGCCAGGAACCGCCCGCAGCGCCGGATCGCGGGCGAGGTCTGGGCCACGCTGCGCAGGGTGGCCAGCGCGGTGAAGAACGCCGCGATGAAGGCCGCCGTGAGCAACCCGCGCCGCGCGATGTCGAGCCATCCGGGATCGGTGGCCGCCAGCGCCCCGGTCAGCAACAGGGCGACGATCGCGAAAAGATAGCGCCCGGCGCGCACCTGCACCGACAGGACCAGCGTGACCGCGATCACCAGCCAGGGCAGGGCGGCTTCGGCCCACGCGCTGCCGGCCCAGACCGAGAGGATCTCGGCCCCGGTGATGGCGGTCAGCAGACCGCCTGTCAGCCTGTGCAAGAATGTCGCGCGTTCCATTTCCGCCAAGTCATGCGAAGAAACCCGGCCCCGTGCAAGCCACCCCGCCGGAACGGGAGGCGGGCTTGCCGGGTTTGCATGGCTGGCCGTCAGTTTTCGCGGAAGGCGCGGGTGAAGCTGTCGGTGATGGGCCGGGGCCCGATGTGGATTTCCGACCGGAAGACCGGGATCAAGCTGGGCCGCACCGATCCGGTGGATGAAACGGAACTCGACCGCGTGGGCGAGGCGCTGGACAATCTGGCCGCTTTGAACCGGTCGATGTGGGATCTCATCGTGAAGCTGGATTACCCGTTGTGACGCCGCCGCGGCTTGCCGGGCGCGCCGCCCGTGCTGTCGCGGTCCATCGTGGCGGCGAGCGCGAACATCAGGCCGCCGACCGCGACCATTCCGATCAAGATGACTGCGCTGGACATGGCCTTCCCCCGTGGATGGTGCAAGAACGTGCTGGTGTCGTGGGCATGTCTTGCGGGGGAATCGGGCCTTCGGGCAATCACCCGCGACCCGACTGATCCCGGAGTGTTGCGGAAATGCAGACAGGATCGGCGGAACGCCACCGATCGGCGGCGCGGACTGGGCGGAAAACCGTCTGCCGCCGGGGTCAGGGGGCGCGGCGGGGCGGCGGGGCTCAGGCCTCCAGCCCGAGCGCCTTGCGGCGGCGACGGGCCCAGACGGTCACGAGGTGATCCACCATCAGCCCCATGAAGGCGACGGCGAGACCCAGCACCAGCCCCTTGCCCACGTCGCTGGAGGACAGCGCGCGCTGCATTTCCTGGCCCAGATCCTGCGTGCCGATGAAGGCGGCGATGATGACCATGAAGAGCGAGAACATCACCGACTGGTTCACCCCCACCATGATCGTGGGCAGGGCCAGCGGCAGGCGGACGCTCCACAAGGTCTGCTTACGCGAGGCGCCGGACATGTTCGCCGCCTCGATCTGGGCCTCGGGCACGCCGCGCAGGCCCTCGATCGTGTAGCGGATGAGTGGCACGGCGGCGAAGAGCACCACGGCGCCCACCACCGCCACGTCATTGACGCCGAACAGCATGATGACCGGAATGAGATAGATGAAGCTGGGAAAGGTCTGCAGCGTGTCGCAGACCAGCAGCACCGCCCGGGCCCGGCCCTCGCTGCGCGAGCCCCAGATCCCCAGGGGAAACCCGATGAGCGTGGCGAGGAACACCGCGAAGGTGACCGTGTAGACGGTGATCATCGCCCGGTCCCACCAGCCCGACATCGCGATCAGCCCGAAATAGGCCAGGCAGATCAGCGCCGAGCGCCGTCCGCCCACGGCCCATCCCACGGCCATCAGGAATACCAGCACCGCCGAGAACGGGAGCCACAGCATCCCGTCGCGCAGCGGAATGAGCACCCAGACGATCAGGAACCATCTGAGCCATTGTGTTATCGGATCGAGCGTGACGATGATCCAGTCCATGATCGCGTCGAGCGGGTCGGACAGGCTGAACGCCTCGCGGCGGCCGATCTCGTGCAGAAGCGGAAAGACCAGTGACAGCGCCCAGAACAGGGTCGCAAGGCTGGCCCAGATCACCAGGATGCGGTGCCGGATCAGCCATGACGTGCCTTTTTCCAGGTGCTCGGGCTGCTTGGTGGCCCAGGCCTTTGAGCAGCGGTCCAGCATCACGGCCAGAAGGACGATGGTGATGCCGATCTCGATCGAGCGGCCGATCTTGAGCCCCTGCAGCAGTTGCAGCAGCTTCTGACCCAGGCCCGGCATTCCGATGAAACTGGCCAGCACGACCATCGCGAGGCATTGCATGATGACCTGGTTCACGCCGACCAGCAGGTCGGACCGGGCGGTGGGCAGGCGGACGTGGCGCAGCAACTGCCAGCGGGTGGCGCCGGCCATGTGGCCGGCCTCGATCACCTCGGGGGGGACTTTCTGCAGCCCCAGGAGGGTCATGCGGATCATCGGCGGCACCGAGAAGATGATCGTGACGATCGCGCCTGCCTTGGGGCCGACGCCGATGAACACCACCACGGGGATCATGTAGGCAAAATGCGGCAGCGATTGCGCGACGTTCAGAAGCGGGTTCAGGATCTTGCGGAAGGTGGGGCTTTTCCAGGCGAGCGTGCCTGTCAGCAACCCCAGCAGGACCGACACCGGCGCGGCCACGAGGATGACGGACAGGGTTTCCATCGTCCATTCCCATTGGCCCATCACCGCCACCCAGACGAAGGTGAGCCCCGCCAGCAGCGCCAGCCGCCAGCCGTTGAGGTAATAGCCGATCGCCGCCGCCGTGATCGCGATCACCGTCCAGGGGATCGGGCCGATGCGCGGCCAGCGGTTCTTGCCGTAGAGCAGGTTCGCCGTCACATCCAGCAGCCATTCGACCCCGTCGGCGAAGGCGCGGGTCACGTGGATCAGGCCTAGGTCGTCGCGCAGGAAGGCGAAGAAGGCGTTGATCCAGTCGGCGAAGGGCCAGACCAGCCAGTCGGGCGGGCGGATCAGGACCTGTGGCAAAAGCCCCTTGCCCGCCGCCAGGAGGAGGGCCGACGCCAGAAGGACCTGCGCCACGCGCATCCGCGCGTCGGCGCCGGTGGCAAGGGGTGTGGTGTTGGTCGCCGTAGCGGTCATTCGGAGGCCCCCAGCAGCACGTCGAGCGCCTTTTGCCGGTCGAGTGCGCCGATCACCGCCCCGTCGGGGCCGGAGACGGGCAGGATCGCACGGTCGTCATTGACCAGAAGGCGGGCCAGTTGCGAGATCGTCTTGCCGCCATCCACGGGCGCGCCGGTCAGGTCATGGCCATTGACCGGCTGCGCCATCGCGCTGGCATGCACGACGCGGGCCTTCTCGATGTCCTCGATGAACTTGGCGACGTAATCGGTGGCCGGGTCCATCACGATGCGGTCGGGGCGGTCGCATTGTTCGACGGCGCCGTCCTTCATGATCGCGATGCGGTCGGCCAGGCGCAGGGCCTCGTCGAAATCGTGGGTGATGAAGACGATGGTCTTGCCCAGCATGTCCTGCAGGCGCAGGAATTCATCCTGCATCTCGCGTCGGATCAGCGGGTCGAGCGCCGAGAAGGGTTCGTCCAGGAACCAGATGTCGGGCTCGATGGCGAGGCTGCGGGCGATGCCGACACGCTGTTGCTGGCCGCCGGACAGCTCGCGCGGGAAGTAATCCTCGCGCCCGCCAAGCCCGACCAGCTCTATCACCTCCATCGCGCGGGCGCGGCGGGTGTGCACGTCCTGTCCGCGCATCTCCAGCGGGAAGGCCACGTTGTCGAGCACGGTGCGGTGCGGCAGCAGGCCGAAGCTTTGAAAGACCATGCCCATCTTGCTGCGGCGCAGGTCGATCAACTCTTTCTCGGACAGGTCGCCGATCGTCTGGCCCTCGACCCGGACCTCGCCGCCGGTGATCTCGATCAGGCGCGACAGGCAGCGCACCAGAGTGGATTTGCCCGAGCCCGACAGGCCCATGATGACCAGCATCTCGCCCTGCGCGATGTCGAGCGACACGTCCCGCACGGCCGGCACGTAGCCATCGGCGCGGATCGCGTCATAGCTGGCCTGCGGGTCCAGCCCGGCGAGATAGGCCTCGGGGCGGGGGCCGAACAGTTTCCAGACGTTGCGGCAGGAAATCACCGGCGCGGGGTCGGTCATGCGGACAGCTCCTTGAAACGGTGGGGCCGCCCCGGCGCGAGGGCCGGGGCGGCGTCGTTGCGGCAAGCACGGGTGTCAGGCGCCGCCCTCGACCCAGGGCTTCCAGACATCCTCGTTCTGCTCCAGCCACTCGGCAGCGGCGTCTTCGGGTTCGAACTCGTCGATATCGACCAGCTTGGCCATCTCCGCGATCTGCGGGTTGGTGAAGCTGATCTTCTGCAGAACGGCGTAGGCGTTCGGCCACTTGTCGGGCATCCCGTCCCAGGCGGCCTTCTTCAGGTAGCCATTGGCCGGGTTGCCGCAGTCATAGGTGGCGTTCGGGTTGGGGCCGACGGAAGGATCGTCCTTGCAACCTTCGACGTATTCGGGGAATTCCACGAATTCGCCGGGATAGAGCGCCTCGACGAAATTGGGCGTCCAGTTGAAGATAACCACGGGCCGCTTGTCGCGTTCGGCGGCGGCCACCTCGGCCCAGAGCGCGGAGGCGGAGCCGGCATTCACGACCACGAAATCCATGCCGAGCGCCTCGACCCGTTCCTGGTCATGTTTCAGCCAGTCCACGGGCCCGCCGAGAAAGCGGCCCTTGTCGCCGGTTTCGGGCGTGGCGAACAGTTCGGCGCAGTCGTTGAGCGCCTGCCAGTCGGGCAGGCCCGGACAGGCATCCTTCGTCCATGCGGGATACCACCAGTCCTCGCGGGTGACGGCGTTGTGGTCGCCCGCATCGTGCAGCCCGCCCTTTTCGAGCGCGGCTTCGAAGGCCGGGCCGAAGGCGCCTTCCCAGACTTCGAGTTCCAGGGTGACATCGCCGAGGCGCACGGATTCGTAAACCGCCTGACTGTCGGTCGAGACGTATTCGACGCTGTTGCCCATCGATTCGAAAATCTGGCCGACAACGTGGCTCATCACGATCTGGCTGGACCAGTTGTGGGTTGGAATGATGATCGGGTCCGAGCTGTCCGCGGCATGGGCCGCCGACATGGAGGCAAGGGCCAGCGCGGCGGCTGGCAGGATGGCTTTATTGGGCATGTTTTCTCCCCGTTGAACGGTTTTCATCTGTTGGTTTTTTCGGTCGCTTGCCGGTTTCTGTGCGTGATGCGGTCCGGCTTTTGCCCGTTCAACGCTAGGCCGGAGTTGTGAACAGGTCAGCACGCAGGGATGAACAGGCTTTCGCGAAATGTTAAAATTTGTTAACAGGGGTCGGGTTTTGGCGGGAGAACGGATGGCGCATATCCTGATTATCGAGGACGAGCCGGTCACGCGGGCGACCTTGACCAGCTATCTTGAAGCGCAGGGGTATGACGTGTCCGAGGCCGAAAGCGCCGACGCGGCCGAACGGCTGCTGGCCGAGAGGCCGATCGACCTGCTGCTGGTCGATATCAACCTGCCGGGCAAGGACGGGCTGAAGATCACCCGCGAGCAAAGGGCCAGATCCGATATCGGGATCATCCTTGTGACCGGGCGCGACGACGACGTGGACCGGATCGTCGGGCTGGAAATGGGCGCCGACGATTACGTGTGCAAACCGTTCAACCGCCGCGAGCTTCTGGCGCGGATCAAGAACCTTCTCTATCGCACGCGGCAGGCGGGGCAGGGCATCCGGCAGATTTACCGGTTCGAGGGGTTCTGCTTCGACGCCCGCGCCCGCCGGCTGGAAGACCGCGACGGCGCGGCGGTGCCGCTGACGCGCGCGGAATTCGAGGTTCTGCATTACCTCGTGTCGCGCCCCGGCGACGTGGCGACGCGCGATGCGCTGATGGCGCGGGTGACGCATCGCAACTATGGCACCAACCCGCGCACGGTGGATGTGCTGATCCGGCGGCTGCGCGCCAAGCTGGAACCCGACCCGTCGGCCCCGTCGATCATCTGCACGGTGCATGGCGAGGGCTATGCGTTTACATCGCGCGTGACCTGAGCGCGCCCGCGTCGCCGGTGTCGTGCAGGGCATCGGCCATTGCCGTTTGCAATTGCGGGACAAGCGCCCCCATCCGCCCGACCAGCAGCCGGGCGCGCGCGTCCTGTCCTTCGCCTGTCAGCGCCTCGATCTGGGCGGCGATCTCGACGGCCTCGTGCTGGTTGTAGTTGGCGAGCGTGCTTTTCATCCGGTGCGCCGTGGCGCGCAGATCGTCC
>JAASSQ010000129.1 GCA_021767845.1 Roseovarius sp.
GTCAGCCCGCCCACGGCCGGGCGGCTGAGCGTGCAGAAGATCACCGACTACCACCTGCACCTGGCCGCCTCGCGCAAGTATCTGCGCGAGCATCCGAAGATCGAGCGCCTCGACGATCTGAAGGGGCACCGGGTGGTGGGCTATATCCAGGACATGATCTTCGACAAGGAACTCGACTATTTGCGCGAGGCGGGGCTGGAGCGGGTGAACCTCGCGTCGAACTCGGTCTCGGTGCAGATCAACTGGGTCCGGCAGGGCGGCGGCATCGGGGTGGTGCATGATTTCTCGATCCCCTTCGTGCGCGACGTGGTCAGGCTGCTGCCGGATGCCTTCAGCCTGACGCGCAGCTTCTACTTGGTGCGCCATGCCGATGACCGGCGGCTGGAGCGGCTCAACCGCTTCGCCGCGGCGCTGGTCGAGGGGGTGCGCACCGAGGTGGCGCGGCTCGAGGCGCAGGCCTGAGCACGCTTGACAGGCAGGGGGCAGTTGGGAAACGCTGGCAGCAGGGGCATTTTCATGCGGAGGACCGTTCATGCTCGTTCAGCAAATCCTGCAATCCAAGGGCGATGACGGTGTCATCACGATCAAGCCCGGCACCAAGGTCGCGGACGCGGCGCAGATCCTGGCCGAACGCCGGATCGGCGGCCTTGTCGTGTCGCGCGACGGGCAAAGCGCCGACGGCATCCTGTCCGAGCGCGACATCGTGCGCGCCCTGGCGGTCAAGGGCGCAAGCTGCATGACCGAAACCGTCGAGGAAATGATGACCCGCAACCCGGTCTGCTGCTCGCGGCAGGACAGCTCGGACGCGGTGCTGGCGCGGATGACCGACGGCCGCTTCCGCCACATGCCGGTGGTCGAGGACGGCAAGCTGGTGGGCATCGTCACCATCGGCGACGTGGTCAAGGCCCGCCTGCAGGAACTGTCGATGGAAAAGGACGCGCTGGAAGGCATGATCATGGGCTACTGAGCCCCCGCCGGTCTTCATCGTTCCCGAAATACTCCGGGGGTGAATTGGCCGCAGGCCAAGAGGGGGCAGCGCCCCCTGTGCGCGGCCCGGGGCGGCGAATGGCATACCCTCTCTTGCAATTCCGGGTGCAATATTGTTGCGTGCCGCCCAAACGCAATCACGGAGCCGCCCGATGCGCATTGGCCTTTACCCCGGCACCTTCGACCCGATCACCCTGGGTCATCTCGATATCATCCGCCGCGCCGCGATGCTGGTGGACCGGCTGGTGATCGGGGTGGCGATCAACCGCGACAAGGGTCCGCTCTTCACGTTGGAGGAGCGGGTCGCGATGATCGAGGCGGAATGCGCCAAGCTGACCGAACAGACCGGCACCGAGATCGTCGCCCATCCGTTCGAGAACCTGCTGATCGACTGCGCGCATGACGTTGGCGCGCAACTGATCGTGCGCGGGCTGCGCGCGGTGGCCGATTTCGAATATGAATTCCAGATGGTCGGGATGAACCGGGCGCTCGACAACAGCGTCGAGACGGTGTTCCTGATGGCCGATGCCAGCCACCAGGCGATCGCCAGCAAGCTGGTCAAGGAAATCGCCCGGCTGGGCGGCGATGTCAGCAAGTTCGTGACGCCGCCGGTGCATGACAGGCTTCTGGCCAAGTTCGCCTGAGCGGGCCGCGCGGCGGCGGCCCGCCGTGCGCTCAGGCGTGTTCAGGCGCGCGCACGCTCTGGCCGCCACCGGCGCCCGCACCCGGGTTGCCGCTTGCGATCAGCCGGCCCATCTCCGCCGCCGTGTCGGCCATGCGGCAGGAAAAACCCCATTCGTTGTCATACCAGCTCAGCACGCGGCACATCGTGTCGTCCATCACCCGCGTCTGGTCGGTCGCGAAGATCGAGCTAGCCGGGTTGTGGTTGAAATCCGAGGACACGAGCTCGCGCCGTGAGACATCGAGGATACCTTTGAGCGGGCCGTCCGCCGCGGCGGCCTGAATGGCGGTGTTAATCTCGTCGGCTGAGGTGGGGCGGGCGGCCTCGAAGGTCAGGTCCACCACGCTCACGTTCGGGGTGGGGACGCGAATCGCCGTGCCATCCAGCTTGCCCGCAAGATCGGGCAGCACCAGCCCCACGGCGCGCGCCGCGCCGGTGGTGGTGGGGATCATGTTCAGCCCGGCGGCGCGGGCGCGGTAGAGATCCTTGTGCGCCGTATCCAGCGTGGGCTGGTCGCCGGTATAGCTGTGGATCGTGGTCATGAAACCGCGGGCGATGCCGATTGCCTCGTGCAGGGCCTTGGCCACCGGCGCCAGGCAGTTGGTGGTGCAGGAGGCGTTCGACACGATCCGGTCCTCGGGCGTCAGCGTGTCGTGGTTGACGCCATAGACCACCGTGCGGTCCGCGCCCTTGGACGGGGCCGAGACCAGCACCGCGCGGGCGCCGTTCTCAAGATGCACGGCGGCCTTGTCGCGGTCGGTGAAAAGGCCCGTGCATTCCATGACCACGTCGATGCCCGACCACGGCAGCGCGGCGGGATCGCGCAGGGCGGTCACCTCGATCGGGCCGCGGCCCACGTCGATCGTGCCGTCGCCGGTCGTGACGGGGCCGGGAAAGCGGCCATGCACGGAGTCGAATTCCAGAAGATGCGCGTTGGTTTCCACCGGGGCGAGATCGTTGATCGCCACCACCTCCAGATCGGTGCGGCCCGATTCGACGATGGCGCGCAGCACGTTGCGCCCGATCCGGCCGAACCCGTTGATTGCGACTTTGACGGTCATGGTTTCCCCCTTTCGGCGTTTTTTTGGCTTTGTTAGCGCTAACACGATGGCCCGTCTATACGGCGGCGCGGGCCGTTCGGTCAAGGGCACGTGCACGGGCGCCTAGCGCCAGAAGGCCATCCATTCGATCAGGACAAGGAGCTTGCGGGTCAGGAAGATGGTGCCGGCGAAATCCGCCACGGCATAGTCGATCGCCAGCCCGGCCAGGATCAGGGCGCCAAGGAAAACCGCGATCGTGTTGGTCATGCCTGCCTGTGCCTTTCGCCTTTGCCGGGTCGTGCCTTGATGCCAGAGCCCGGCGGCCAAGTCACGCGGGATGTGCCGCCTCTGCCGCCTCGTCCTCCATCAGCGGCGCGTCGAGCAGGTCGTCGATCAGCAGGCCGAGCAGCCCGCCGCGCCCGGTCACGCCGGCCTTGCGGTAGATCGCGTTGAGCTGCGACTTGACCGTGCCGGGGGCTGAGCCGCGCAGCCGGGCGATCTCGGCGATCGGGCAGCCCTTGATGGTGAAGACCGCCACGTCCTCTTCGGCGGGCGTCAGGCGCCAGGCGCGGAAATGCTCTTGCATGATCTCCTGAAAGGCGCCCGCCGCGATCGACACCTGCCGTTCGAGATGCGCCTTGCGGCGCAGCAGCCGCATCAGGTAGCCGGTTTCCAGGATCACCGCCACGATCAGCCCGAAGGCCGCCGCCGCCTCGACCGCGATGTGCAGGTTGGTCAGCGCGCGCAGGCCCTGCGGCCCGGCATCGGCGATCACGTCCCAGAGGAAAAATGCCGCGCTGAGCGCCTGCACGGCGATCAGCGCGATCAGCAAACCGGGGCGATCTGTGGAGCGGCTTATCATGGGACCATGTTTATGTCGTCGGGGATGCGTTTTCTACCCGTCACCATGGCGCGGGGCAGGTTGACGCCGGTGCGCCGGCTTTCCCAGATCACCGCCGCGACATGCGCCACGACCGAGAGTTCCGCCCAGGTGACCAGCGCCTCATGCGTGTCCTCGACCCACTCGATCCCCCAGAAGGCATTGGTGGTCATCATGTATCCCGTGGCCCCGATCGCCAGCATGGTGACCAGCAGGTTGACGATCATCAGCGCCCCGAGCGGCGTGTGCCCCAGATGGGCGCGCCGGCGGCGCGTGGCGATGTCGGTGATCTGTGCCATCACCGCTTGCGGCGTGGGCAGGAAGGCCGCGAAGCGCGCGGTGCGCGGGCCGACCAGCCCCCAGAGAATGCGCGCCGCGACCAGCGCGACAACGGCATAGCCGATCCATTCATGCAGATCGCTGTCCTCGTCCACGAACAGGGCATTGGCGGTGAAGCCGGCCACGAGCGACCAGTGGAACAGGCGCACGAAGGGATCCCAGACCTTGATGGAGTGCATGGGTCTTGTCCTTGGTTGCGGGCGGGGCCGGGCGCGCCGGCCCCCTGGCCCGTCAGTCATCCTGTTCGGTCTTCACCACGTTCAGATCGCTGTCGAGGTAGATCTCGTAGTGCTTGCCATCCTTGGTGGCGTAGGCTTCGAACTGGCCGTCCTCCATCTCGATCTTGCGGACATCGTAGCCCTGCTCGGTAAGCTGGGCCTTGATCTGCTCGGCCTTGGCGGCGTCGATCATGCCATTGTCGTCCGAGGCCTGGGCGATGGAGCCCAGCCCGAGGGCGAGGGCAAGCGCGATGATGCGTGTCATGGGAGTATCCTTTCCTTGTCTCTGTCGGCGCGATGCCGGGATGGCCCGCGACAGGACAAGGAATGGGGATGCGTGGCCGCAAGGGCCATAGCGTTTCGGTTGATCCGGGGCGTCTATAACCAAGGTTGACGGCGAAAACCGGCCCATGACACGAAAAACCCCCGGCGCGGGGGCCGGGGGCTGGGGAAACGGGTAAGGGGCCGTGGCTCAGGCCAGGCGGCCCATCGCCACGGCCACGTCGGCCATGCGGCAGGAAAAGCCCCATTCGTTGTCATACCAGGCCAGCACGCGCACCAGCCGCTTGCCGGTGACCTTGGTCTGGTCGGGGGCGAAGATCGAGCTTTCCTCGGTGTGGTTGAAATCGACGCTGACCTTGGGTTCGGGGTCATAGCCCAGGACGCCTTTCATCGGGCCGGCGGCGGCTTCGGCCACCACCGCGTTCACGTCCGCTTCGGTCACGTCCTTCTGGGCCACGAAGGTCAGGTCCACCGCCGAGACATTCGGGGTGGGCACGCGGATCGCCGAGCCGTCGAGCTTGCCCTTGAGGTCGGGCAGCACCTCGCCCAGGGCCTTGGCGGCGCCGGTGGAGGTGGGGATCATCGACATGGCCGCGGCGCGGGCACGGTAAAGGTCGTTGTGGCGGCGGTCCAGCGTGGGCTGGTCGCCGGTATAGGCGTGGATCGTCGTCATGATGCCCGACTCGATCCCGATCGCCTCGTGCAGCACCTTGGCCAGCGGCGCGAGGCAGTTGGTGGTGCAGGAGCCGTTCGAGATCATCTTCTCGCCGGCCTGCAGATCACCGTCATTGACGCCATAGACCACGGTGCGGTCCACGTTCTTGCCCGGGGCCGACAGCAGCACCTTGCCGGCGCCGCGTTCCAGGTGGGCCTTGGCCTTGTGGCCGTCGTTGAACTTGCCGGTGCATTCCATGACCACATCGACGCCCGACCAGTCGAGCGCGTCCATGTCGTAGGTCGAGAACATCTCCATCGGGCCGCGGCCGAGGTCCATGGTGCCGTCGCCCAGGGTGATGTCGTTCGGGAAGCGGCCATGCACGCTGTCGTATTTCATCAGGTGGGCCGCGGTCTCCAGCGGGCCGGTCGCGTTGACCTTGACGACCTTGATGTCGTTGCGGGTGCTGGTCGCGATATGGGCCAGCGTGCAGCGGCCGATGCGGCCGAAACCGTTGATGCCGACTGTGATGGTCATGGCGGGGCTCCTGCATGTGTGAAGATGTGCGCCGTATAGACGCCGTGGTCCGGTTCTGGAAGCCGAAAAACGGCAAAATCTGCAGAATTTCAATATGATAGCGGTAACGGATATCGCAAACTCTACCGCTCGGGCCGTGGTTGCGCTAACGTCCCGGCAAGACGCGGGCACCAGCGCAGGAGGCGGGTATGAGCGGGTTGATGGCATTGCTGGACGATGTGGCGGCGCTGGCCAAACTGGCGGCGGCGTCAGTCGATGACGTGGCGGGGCAGGCGGCCAAGGCGGGGTCCAAGGCGGCCGGGGCCGTGATCGACGATGCGGCGGTGACGCCGAAATACATGCAAGGATTCGCGCCGGCGCGCGAATTGCCGATGGTGTGGCGGATCGCGCGGGCCTCGGTGATCAACAAGCTGGTGTTCCTGTTGCCCGCGGGGCTGGCCTTGTCGGCCTTCGCGCCGTGGATGATCCCGCCGCTCCTGATGCTGGGCGGGGCCTACCTGTGTTTCGAAGGAGCTGAAAAAGTCGCGCATTTCCTGGGGGTTGGCAAGGGACACGGGGGGCCGGACGGAAGCCATGCCGAGGGGGATGCCGCGCATCTGGAGGAAGAGAAGGTCGCGGGGGCGATCAAGACTGATTTCATCCTGTCGGCCGAGATCATGACCATCGCGCTGGCCGCGATCCCGGAAAGCAATTTCTGGATGGAGGCGGCGACGCTGGCGACGGTGGCGGTGGGGATCACCGCGCTGGTCTATGGCGCGGTCGCGCTGATCGTGAAGGCCGATGACGCAGGGCTGTTCATGGCCGAGCGGGGCCGGTTGGGCGTGACCCGCTGGCTGGGGCGCGGGATCGTGCGGGCCATGCCCAAGTTCATGAAATTGTTGATGATTGTCGGCACCACCGCGATGCTGTGGGTGGGCGGGTCGATCATCCTGCACGCGCTGGACCAGATGGGATACCCCGCGCTTTACGACTGGATCCACCATGTCGCGGTGGCTGCCGCGCACGGCGCGGGCGAGTGGCAGGGCGCGGTGGAATGGGCGGTGACAGCCGGTCTGGACGGGGTGTTCGGGCTGGCGCTCGGGCTGGCGCTGATCCCGGTGGGTGTGAAGGTCATCAAGCCGCTCTGGACCAAGGTGATGCCCGCCATGTGAGGCGCCGGAGTTTTGCACGAAACGGCAAATCCGCCCCCCGGTTTCGTACCAAACGCGGGGAGGCGTTTCTGGTTTTCGTACAAAACCGCGCTCCGGCGGCTCAGAACACGCCCATCGAGAGGCCTGCGGCGAGCGCCTGGCCGGTCTCGCGGCAGCGGGCGAGATCGGCCTCGGGGATGGTCTTTTCGGCGAGGATTTGCGCCTCGGTCTGGGCGTGGGTGCAGACGATGAGCGGATCCTGCACCGCGCGCAGCCGCCAGCCCTGCGCGATGCGGGCCGCCTGGCGCACGGCGTTTTCGCCGTCGGAGCCCGCGCAGATCATCAGGGCGTAGGCGCGGCCCTCGATCCTGCCCAGAACCGGGTAATAGCAGCGGTCGAAAAATTCCTTCATCTCGCCTGACAGGGCGGCGAGGTTCTCGGGCGCGCAGAAGATGTAGCCCGAGGCGGACAGCAGATCCTCGGGGCCGGTGTCGGCGGCCTGTTTGAGGATGGTGTCGGTTTCCTCGCGGGCGGCATCAAAGGCGGCTTCGGCCATCTGGCGGCTGCCGCCGGTGCGGGAGTGATGGACGATCAGAAGGCGGGACATGGGGCGAAGGTAGCGGGGTGTCGGGCTATGGGCCAGAGTGGAGTTTGGGCGAGCCGCGTGGTGGCGGGCCGCGGTGCGGCGATGCCGGATCGGGTCAGGAGCGGTTTATCGGTTTTACTGTCGGAGGACAGGTCGGGCGGGGCGCAAGGGTCAGCCCAATCGCCGTGCCGGGGGGCGGCCCGGCGATGCGCGGCGGCCTGCGGCCGCTATTCCGCGCGGGGAGGGGGAAGGTGGTCGCGCTATGAAATCAGGCGGTCGAGACGCGATAAGGGCGGCGTCCGCCCATGGTGGGCGCGAAAGCGCCCGCCGTGGGGGCGGGCGGGCGCTGCCCGGCGTGCCGCACCGCGGCCCGACGATGCGCCAGAAAACAAAGCCCGAGCAATTGCCCGGGCTTTGGAAGATCGGTATCGCACGCCGCTCAGAGCAGCGATTTCACCTTGTCGGCCAC
>JAASSQ010000130.1 GCA_021767845.1 Roseovarius sp.
TAGCTTAAGTCACACCCGAAACTGTCCAATGATTGGGGAGTAGCTAATCGATCACGTGCCTCAGCAGGTTTCGAAAGTGGAGAACCGTGCATGAATGATGACATTGTTGCGGGCCGACACGGCCTGATTTCAAGACGGGGTGCGATGATCCTGCTCGGCTCCGGCGTGGTCGGCGCTTGCACCGCGTCTCCCCGCATCCCCTACCGCCCGGATGACGGGGTTTCGACCCGGCTTCTGGGTGCCGACTACCGCGTCAGGACCGATGCACCTGCGGAAGATTATCCCGTCGCTTACGCACCGCGGTTCCGGGACGGACATCGGTCGCATTATCTGGCGCTGTCCGGCGGCGGTGCCGAAGGTGCCTTTGGGGCAGGCGTACTAGCGGGCTGGACCGCGGCGGGAACCCGTCCGACATTCTCGGTCATCAGTGGTGTCAGCACCGGCGCGCTGATCGCGCCTTTGGCCTTTCTCGGTCCCGATCAGGATGACACCCTGCGCAATCTCTATACCAGCGGTGTGGCCGAGGGAATCGGCGGACGCCCTTCGCTCCTGGAGGCGCTGACGCGCGGGGCACTTTTCGACCGGCAACCGTTGCGCCGCCTCGTTGCATTTTTTGTGACACCCGACCTGCTCGCTGCCATTGCCGCCGAGCACCGTCGCGGCAGGCGCCTGTTCGTACTGACCACGGATTTGGATTCGCAGGTCGGAATCATCTGGAATATGGGCGCGATCGCGGCCAGTGGCGATCCGCGCGCGGCGACGATGTTCGAGGATGTTCTGTTAGCCTCGGCCGCGATACCCGGTGCATTCCCGCCGATCCGGATTTCAGGTCAGACCGCCGCTGGCCGACCGTTCGAGGAAATGCACGGCGACGGGGCCTTGATCTCGCATATTTTCACCCTGCCCGAGGCGGCGATGGTTTCATTCCGGGGGAAACGTGCGGCAAAGACAGCCCTCACCGACATCCATATGTTGATGAACCTCCGTCTTGAGCCCGGATTCGATCTGGTGGAAGAAAATCCCGGCGCAATCGCGGCGCGCTCGGTCTCGACCCTTCTGAAATATCAGGCGCGGGGCCAGGTCAACGCGACCTATGATTTCGCCCGCGACGCAGATATCGGCTTCAACGTCACCTCGATCGAAACGCCGGTACCCGAGGATGTGGAGTCATTCGAGTTCGATACGACATATATGCGCCGCCTGTACGCCGAGGGTTTCTCACGGGCACGCGACGGGGCGGCCTGGTCACGGGTTCCGCCTACCCTGACGACCCGGACCATACTTGCAAGCGCGGGCTAGAACCTTGCCACCAATGGCGCGCCACGCGGGACGAAAGGCGGCGAAGAACCGGATTTACGCGCGCCGGAAAGCGCGCACGACAATAGTATACGACAGATCAGACCAGTCTGTACCGCGAAAGCGGTAACTCGCACACGGTTCTGCCGGTCGTCCGGTGTTGCGTTGCCCGTAAGACCGAGAAGCAAAGGGCAGAACTTGGGGGTCATGCGGCCTTACCCCTTTTCACTGCGTTATCGACGGTGCGAAGCTGTTGGTACGCAGGTGGCAAGGGCATGGTTGTTATGCTGGCTGTCCTTGATGGCTCAGGTCGCTGTGCCACCCTCGCTGCCGCCCCTGAATAACCACTGATTACGCGATGCCCTCGATGGCTTTGTAAGGCGATGCAGGCGCGACGGGGTATGCGCGGAGCAGGCACTGAAGAGGGTGGGAGATGGCGATATGTATTGGAATTGACGCGGCCAAGGTCGTGCATTGGGCGGTTGGTATCGACGACGCAGGCGGGGTTTGCATTGGTGCACACCCCGGGCATTGCCGTGAACCGGGCGGGACAAGGCTTTGCCGGAGGCGAACGCAAGTCCGTTCCCCGCGATGCCCGTAACATCGCGGAACTGGTGCGTACGCGTGAGCTGCGCCCGGTTCTGGCCAGCCGCCTGTTGACCAGATCGCCGAAGGCCGACACGCGCGTCGCGCTGCGCCACAAGGTGGGGCGCAGGCGCGATCTCCTGCAGGACCAGGTGCGCCGGATCTCCCGCATCCGGGGGCTACTGTGCGGCATTCACCCCGGCCTAGAACAGACATTCGACCTTTGCTGCAAGGTGCCGCTGGCGCTGTTCACCCGCTATGTCACGCCGACCGAGATCCGGCGCGCCGGACAGGCGAGGATTGTGGCGCATCTGAAGAAAATGCCGCACCTGCATGGCAGCGCGGCTCTGGCCCAGTGTGCCCTGGACTGCGCCAGGGAGCAAACCATCATCGTTCCCGGCGAAGCGGCCACAGCTGAGTTGATCCGCGAACTGGCAGCGGAAGCCCTTGAAGCCCGACAAAAGATCGCCCGTATCGAAAAAGACCTCGAGAGCATTCTCAGCGACCACCCTGACGGCGCCCTCATCAGTTCGTTGCTGGGAATGGGGGTGGTGCTGACGGCAGAGTTTCTGGCTGCGCTCGGCAACATCGGGCGCTTCTCCTCGGCGGACGCGCTTGCAGCGATGGCCGGACTGCCGCCAATCCAACGCCAATCAGGGAAATGTGCGGGATGGCGGCGAGCCTATGGTGGTGACAAGGCGCCCAAGCGGGTTTTCTACCAAAGCGCGTTCTGCGCCGTGACCCAAAAGGACCCGCTGTCCAAAGCCTTCTACGACCGCAAGCGTCAAGAGGGAAAACACCACACCCAAGCGCTCATCGCCCTCGCACGCCGCCGCGTCAATGTCCTGTGGACCATGCTGCAAAGGCGCGAGGCGTTCGGTCCAAACAGAAAAGCAGCTTGACTTACCCATTACGCAGCGGCTTTCTTGTAGGCGCTACTTAGCCTGAAATGCGGCCCGGACTACGACCATTCTGGGCGTTCTCAGGTTCCGTTCTAGAATGTCGCCTCGACGATGATCCGCATTATCAAGGCAACGATTTCGGGCTCGATTCCGCAATTCGCCCTGCTGCTGCTGTTTATGCTGCTGCCGCTGGAAATCCTGTGGGTGGGGATGACACCGCGGGTATCGATGCCAGAGATGGCAGCGGTGGGAAACCGCGCCGCATTGCCGAGCCCTTAGGAAACCTGTTAAGAAACATGGAACATTCGAAGATTGGAATGAGATGTCCGGTTTCGTCAGGTAACACGCAAAAAGTCGTCAATCCGTCAGACAGTGTTCGCGATCCGAGCATGGGCAAGTCCCAATGCGACGCCGAAAGGCAAGATGGGTTCGACCACTCAAACAGCGCTGATCGACGCACTTCCAAGATCAGGTGCAGAAAGTCAAATGGTGAAGTGATCGTTTGAAAATTTCACGACTTCCGGCCCGTAGCAGCAATCGAGCACAGCATGAAAAACACCAGATACCTTCTCTTCACAACGATTGTCGTGGCCGCGACCGTATTGGGCTTCCTGGTCTGGCAGGGCAACGGCGATGGCGCGGTTCCCGAGGGGTTCGCGCGCGGGAACGGGCGCGTCGAAGCGGTCGAGATCGATGTGGCCTCGAAGCTCCCCGGACGGATTGAAACGATTCTGGTTCGGGAGGGCGAGCTTGTCGAGGCGGGGCAACCGCTGGCCGCGCTTGATACGCGTCAGCTGAAAGCCAACCGCCACCAGGCGGAGGCGGAACTGCGCCGTGCCGAAATCGCCGTCGAGAATGCGCGGCTCATGATTCAGCAGCGTCAGGCCGAAGTGCGCGCGGCCGAGGCGGTTCTGGCGCAGCAGAAATCGGCCCTTGATGCCGCGCAGCGCCAGTTCGACCGTTCGAAGGCGCTGGCGGGAAACAGCATCGCGTCCGAGCGCCAACTCGATATCGACCGGTCGAACGCGCTTGGAGCCGAGGCCGCGGTCGCCTCGGCCGAGGCGCGGCTTGCGGCGGCGCGGATCGGCGTGTCCGCGGCTGAAGCGGCAGTGGTCGGAGCCGAAGCGGCGGTGGCGGCGGCAACGGCGACGATCGAAGCGATCGATGTCGAGATCGAGGACAGCACACTGAAAGCTCCCCGGCCAGGGCGGGTGCAGTACATCGTTGCACGGGCGGGCGAAGTCATAGGCGCAGGCGGACGCGTGATCAACATGATCGATCTCAACGACGTGTACATGACGTTTTTCCTGCAAACCGCCACGGCGGGGCGTGCCGGGCTGGGGACCGAGGCCCGCCTGATCCTGGACGCGGCACCGGGTATCGTCATTCCCGCCGAGGTCTCCTTCGTGTCGGACGTGGCACAATTCACTCCGAAAACGGTCGAGACCGAGGTCGAACGCGAGAAGCTGATGTTCCGGGTCCGCGCTCGGATCGCGCCGGAACTTCTGGAGAAATACCTTGATTACATCAAGACGGGTCTGCCCGGCGTCGCCTGGGTTCGGCTGGACCCCGCGCTGCCCTGGCCGGAGGCCGCTGACGGCAGGGTGCTGGAATGACGGCCTCCGGACCCGTGGTGCGGGCAGAGGGGCTCTTGCTTCAATATGGCAAGGTCCGGGCACTTGATGCAGTTTCGATCGACCTGCCGGCGGGCTGCATTGTCGGTCTGATCGGACCTGATGGCGTCGGCAAATCGAGTTTCCTGGCGCTGATCGCCGGGGCAAGGAAGATACAGACGGGGCGGCTTGACGTGCTGGGCGGCGACATGCGCCGCGCCGGGCACCGTGCCCGAATTTGCCCACGGATCGCCTATATGCCGCAGGGGCTTGGGCGCAATCTTTATCCCACGCTCTCGGTGCGAGAGAACGTGGATTTCTTCGGCCGGCTTTTCGGCGAGGGCCGAGACCAGCGCGACAAGCGGATCGCCGAACTGCTGGAGGCGACCGGTCTCGCGCCCTTTGCCGACCGCCCGGCGGCCAAGCTCTCGGGCGGCATGAAACAGAAGCTGGGCCTATGCTGCGCGCTGATCCACGACCCCGATCTGCTGATCCTGGACGAGCCGACAACGGGCGTCGATCCGCTGTCGCGGCGTGAATTCTGGGCTCTGATCGCGCGTCTCCGCGCGATGCGACCGGACATGAGCCTGATCGTCGCCAGTGCCTATCTGGAGGAAGCGGCCGAGTTCGATCACCTGGTCGCCATGGATAACGGCAGCGTGCTTGCCGCTGGCAGCCCCGAAGAGATACTGAACCGCACCGGTGCTGCCAACCTTGACGAGGCTTTCATAGCACTTCTTCCCGCGGAAATGCGCGCCCGGCACCACGAGCTGACCGTCCCGCCACGTGACCCCGCGGCTCGCGATGGCTACATCGTCGAAGCCGAAAACCTGACCGTCCGGTTCGGTGACTTCGAAGCGGTCAAGAACGTGAGCTTTCGCATCGGGAAAGGCGAGATATTCGGCTTTCTCGGGTCAAACGGATGCGGCAAGACGACGACGATGAAGGCGTTGACCGGGCTGGTGGAACCTGCCGAAGGAACCACGCGGATCGACGGCCGAACGGTCGATGCACGCGACATGGCCACGCGCAAGCGCATCGGTTACATGACGCAATCCTTCTCGCTGTATTCCGAACTGACGGTTCGTCAGAACCTCGATCTTCACGCGCGGCTTTTCGATATGGCACCCGACGAGATCGCGCCGCGGATCGCCGAACTTGCGCAACGGTTCGATCTTGAGGAGGTTCTCGACAGCTTGCCACTGCGACTGCCGCTGGGACTCCGTCAGAGGCTGTCGCTGGCCGTGGCGCTGATTCACCGCCCGGAGGTTCTGATCCTCGACGAGCCGACTTCGGGCGTCGATCCGGTGGCGCGCGACATCTTCTGGCAGGCGCTCGTGGACCTGTCCCGAAAGGACGGTGTGACGATCTTCATCTCTACCCACTACATGTCCGAGGCCACGCGCTGCGACAGGATTTCGCTGATGCACGAAGGCCGCGTGCTTGTCAGCGACACGCCCGAAGCCATCCGCGAAGGTGCCGGCGCGGCGACGCTGAACGATGCCTTCATCCATCACCTTGAACGGGCGCAAGGCGAGAGCGGCGCGCCTGTGGCCACGGATCGGGTGGAACTCGGTGCCGAGGGTTCATCCGCGCCACAGCGGCGACGCGGCCGGTTCAGCCTTGCCCGGCTGCTGAGTTTTTCCTGGCGCGAGTCGCTGGAACTGCGCCGCGATCCAATTCGCCTGACACTGGCAAGCGTCGGTAGCGTGATCCTGATGATCGTGCTGGGATACGGCATTTCGATGGATGTCGAGGATCTCAAGTTCGCGGTGCTCGACTTTGATCAGACCATCGCCAGCCAATCCTATGTCAACGATCTGGCCGGGTCGCGCTATTTCGACGAACAGCCGCCGCTTATCGACCATGCCGACATCGACCAACGGATGCGCGCGGGCGAAATCAGCCTGGCGCTGGAAATCCCGCCGGGTTTCGCGGCAGACGTCGAACGCGGACGCCCTGTTGAGATCGGGGCCTGGTTCGATGGCGCCATGCCGATGCGTGCGGACACGGTGCGCGGCTATGTCCAGGGAATGCACATTCACTGGTTGACCGATCAGCTGCGCCAAGTCTATGGCGATGAGGCGGTCGCCGGCAGCTACAGCCTGGAAATGCGCTATCGCTATAACCCCGATGTCGAAAGCCTGGCGGCAATGGTGCCCGCAGTGATCCCGCTCCTGCTGATGCTGATCCCGGCGATGCTCGCCGTCCTGTCCGTCGCGCGCGAGAAAGAGACAGGCTCTATCGTGAACCTCTATGTCACCCCGGCCCTGCGGCTGGAATTCCTGTTGGGCAAGCAGGTGCCCTACATCGTCCTAGGCTTTGTCAATTTCCTGCTGCTGCTGGCGCTGGCGGTCTTTGTCTTCGGAGTGCCGGTCAAGGGCAGCCTTCTGGCGCTTTCGGCCGGGGCGCTGGTCTATGTCATCCTGTCCACGGGGCTGGGCCTACTGATCTCGGCCTTTACCCGCAGCCAGGTCGCGGCGCTGTTCTTTACCGCGCTGGCCACCCTGATCCCGGCCACGCAGTATGGCGGCATCATCGACCCGGTCTCGTCGCTGGAAGGCATGGGGCGCGTGATCGGAGAGGTGTTCCCGACCAGCCATTTTGTCACGATCTCGCGCGGGGTCTTTGCCAAGGCGCTGGACTTCGGCGATCTGGCCGCATCCTTCCTGCCGATGCTTCTGCTGGTGCCGTTGCTTGTTACGCTCGGGGCTTTCTTCGTACGCAAGCAGGAGGCCTGAGCGATGCGACCCCGGCATGTCCTCTTCCTTGCGATCAAGGAACTTCGCGGCCTGTTGCGCGATCCGCTGCTTCTGGCGCTGGTGTTCTATGCCTTCACCCTTGACATCTACTCCCACGCCACCGCCATGCCCGAGTCGCTGAACCGCGCCACGATCAGCATCGTGGATGAGGATGCCTCGCCCCTGTCCCGGCGGATTGCGGATGCGTTCCTGCCGCCCTATTTCGTGACACCCGATCAGATCGACATGGCCGAGATGGATGCGCGCATGGATGCCGGCATCGATACGTTCTCGCTGGTCATCCCACCGGATTTCCAGAGCGACCTCGTGGCGGGCGCACGGCCCGAGTTGCAGCTCAACGTCGATGCGACACGGGTCAGTCAGGCCTTTACCGGCGCGGGCTATGTCCAGGCGATCGTCGATCAGGAAATCACCGGCTGGACCGGGCAGGAGGCCGTGGCGCCGGTTGATCTTGCATTGCGCGCCCGTTTCAATCCGGCACTGGACCCGGCCTGGTTCGGCGCTCTGACGGCGGTGATCAGCGCCGTGACCATGTTGTCGATCATCCTGTCGGGGGCCGCGCTGATCCGGGAGCGTGAGCATGGCACGGTCGAGCACCTGCTGGTCATGCCGGTCAGCGCGGTCGAGATCATGACCAGCA
>JAASSQ010000008.1 GCA_021767845.1 Roseovarius sp.
ACAAGGGTCCATACGATGACCGATTATGCCGCTCGGCGCTCCGTGATGGTGGACACGCAGGTTCGCCCTGCCGATGTGACGAAATTTCCGATCATCGACGCGATGATGTCGGTTCCCCGCGAAGCTTTCGTGCCCGACGAGATGCGCGAGGCCGCCTACATGGGCGAGAACCTCGATCTTGGTGGAGGGCGCGTGATCCTCGAGCCGCGCACCCTGGCCAAGATCCTGGATGCGCTCGATATCCAGGGTGACGAACTCGTGCTCGATGTCGGCTGCGCCTATGGCTATTCCGCGGCGGTCATTGCGCGCATGGCCGAGGCCGTGGTCGCCGTGGAGGAAGATCCCGGCATGGCCGCCGAGGCGCCGGGCCTTTTGTCGGACAACGGTGGGGACAACGTGATCGTGCATGACGGGCCGCTGAGCGAAGGTGCCGCCGCGCACGGACCCTATGATGTCGTCGTCGTGGAGGGTGCGGTCGAGCATCTGCCCGATACCCTGATCGACCAGGTGAAGGAAGGCGGCCGGATTGCCTGCCTGTTCATGGAAGGCGCGCTTGGCGCGGTCCGCATCGGTTACAAGATCGATGGTGAAATGACGTGGCGCTTCGCCTTCAACGCGGGGGCGCCGGTGATTCCCGGGTTCGAACGGCACGCGGCGTTCACGCTATGACGCTCTTGCGATAGTCCGACGGAAGGGAAAGAGCAGTGAAGCGAGCAGTCAGGAAAACACTCTTCGGGTCCGTCATGGGCGCCGTCCTTGCCATTACGGCGCCGGCCTCCGCCTTGGCCGAGACTCTTGCCGACACGCTGGCCAGTGCGTATCGCAACAGCGGGCTGCTGGAGCAGAACCGCGCCTTGCTGCGGGCCGCCGACGAGGACGTGGCGGTGACCATGTCGCAGCTCCGTCCGATCATCAACTGGTCGGCCGATGTCACGCGCAGGTTCGGTCGTGCGCGGTCCAACGGGTTCAGCCAGTCGATCGACGCCACGGATGCCAGTATCGGGCTGACCGCGCAGCTTCTGCTGTACGATTTCGGCCGGACCGACCTGCAAGTCGAGGCGGCCAAGGAGACCGTGCTTGCCACGCGCCAGACCTTGCGCAGCATCGAGCAGCAGGTCTTGCTGCGGGCCGTCCAGGCCTTCATGAACGTGCGCCGCAACAGCCAGTTCGTGTCTCTTCGGCAGAACAACCTGCGCCTGCTGGAACAGGAATTGCGGGCGGCGCGGGACCGGTTCGAAGTGGGCGAGGTCACGCGCACCGATGTGGCCCAGGCAGAAGCCCGGCTGGCCTCGGCGCAAAGCGGTCTGGCAGCGGCGCAGGGCAACCTGGCGCGTGCGATCCAGGAATTCGTGACCGCCGTGGGCCGTGAGCCCGGCGACCTGCAGACGCCGCAATCGCTGCCGGAGGTTTCGGGCGATGTGACCACAGCCAAGTCGAAGGCGTTGCGGGCGCATCCCGAAATCCTCAAGGCGCAGCGTGACGTGAGTGCCGCGGAACTGACGATTCGCGCCGCCGAGGCGGCCAAGCGCCCCGAGGTGAACCTGAACGCGCGCGTCGGGCTCGAGGATGACTGGGACGGTGACAGCTATGGCCGCACCGGCAGCGTCGGTGTCGGGATCTCCGGCCCGATCTACCAGGGCGGCCAGCTCGAGGCGCTGACGCGACAGGCAATGGCCCGCCGGGATGCCACGCGCGCGGCGCTGCATCTGGCGCAGTTGCGCATCCAGCAGGATGTCGGCAATGCCTATGCCGACCTGCGCGCCGCCCGCGCCAGCCGCGAAGCCGGCCAGGAGGCGGTGCGCGCCGCGACGGTCGCGTTTCGCGGGGTGCGTGAGGAAGCCAAGCTCGGCGCCCGCACGACGCTGGATGTGCTGGACGCAGAGCAGACCTTGCTCGATGCGCGAACGAACCTGATTTCGGCCGAGATCGACGTTTACATCGCGGCCTATGCGATCCTGTCCTCCATCGGGCAGTTGACGGCCAGGGATCTCAACCTCGCGGTTCAGACCTATGATCCGGCGGCTTATTACAACCTGGTTCGGAACGCCCCGGTCAGGATCAGCCCGCAGGGTCGGAAACTCGATCGTGTGCTTCAGTCCCTGGGGAAAGAGTAAAACCGATCCTATTCTATTGTGTGGGCATGCGCGCGCGGATACACTCCGGCGAGGCAAGAGTGGTGCAAGAACATGTCCGATCCCGTCAGCAATGCTGAAATCGAGGATGTCCTGTCGTCTATTCGTCGGCTGGTCTCGAACGGTCAACACGAGAAACCGGAAAGCTCGGCAACCGTGGTGGAAAAGACCGATGACAGGCTGGTCCTGACGCCGGCATTGCGGGTCGATGACTCCGATTCGGCTCAGGAGCGCGCGCCTGATCCCTTCGAAGCCGGGGGCGCGGGCGACGTTGCGGAATACGACAGCCATGAATCGCATGCCCCCGATACCGATGCCGAGGCCGCCGAATCGCCCGAACCTGATGAGGCGGATTACGATCACGCCCCGGCCGATGAACCGGCGGACGGCCCGCAGGACAGCGCCGCGGATGACACCGAGGTTGAAAACCGGGACGCGGCCGACAGGCCTGACGAGAATGGGGATAGCGCCGAGCCGATGACGGCCGAGCACCGCGACTCCGACGAGAATGCATCTGACGAGGTGACGTGCGATGACGGGCCCGACGCCTGGGACGGGGGCGAGGGCGGCAACATCGCGCCGCTGGAAGACCGGATCGCCGAGGTCGAAGCCGCCGTGGCCGCACGTCATGACGAGTGGGAGCCGGACGGCGATTCGACCGATCCCTATTCGGGGTCCGAGGTGACACCAATGGCATGGGAGGATTATGCCTCGGAACCGCAGGACGAGGCGGAAGAGCCGGACCCTGCGCCTGAGGTGGCGACGCTTGTCCTGGACCGAGAAGGCTGGCAGGCCGGTGCGGAGCAGGCCGAGGACGTAGACACGGACCGCAACGCGCCCGAGGCGGGCGAAGACCACCGTGACAGCGACGAGAGCGGGCGCGGACTGTGGTTTGAAGACGATGCCGTGATTGACGAGGAAGCCTTGCGCGACATGGTCAGCGAAATCGTCCGGCAGGAGCTGCAGGGGGCGCTTGGTGAGCGGATCACGCGGAATGTCCGCAAGCTGGTGCGGCGCGAAATCCATCGCGCCTTGACCAGCCAGGAATTCGACTAAAGGGTGGGCGTCTCCGCCAGGTCGAACAGCAGATCAAGGTGCAGATGTGCCTCGACATGGGCGGCCAGGGCATCGAGCGTCTTGTCAACATCCTCGCCATAGGCCAGCTCCGACGCGGCCCCCAGACCGGCCAGAAACGCCGCGCGGAAGGGGTCGGACGCGAAAAGCCCGTGCAGGTAACAACCGCGCACCCGGCCTGACGCGCTTGCCGCGCCCTCGTTACGGCCACTGACATCCAGCCACGCGCGGGCACAATCGGGGCCGGTCGTTTCGCCAAGGTGGATTTCATAGCCTTGCACCGTGTCGCCCGTAGGCCGATAGGTGGCCCGCGTCAGGGCGAGGTGTTTCTCGGGTTTCATCACGGTCACGACATCGAGATGGCCGAGGCCCGGGACCGAGCCAGGCGCGCCCTCAATGCCGTCAGGGTCCGCGATTTCGCGCCCAAGCATCTGGTAGCCGCCACAAATGCCCAGAACGTGCCCGCCGCGCCGGATATGCGCCATCAGGTCGATATCCCAGCCCTGCGCCCGGACATGCGCCAGGTCGGCAATCGTGGATTTGCTGCCCGGCAGAAGGACAAGGTCGGCATCGCCCGGCAGCGGCTGTCCGGCCTCGATGATTTCGACGCTGACGCCGGGTTCGGAAGACAGCGGGTCGAGGTCGTCGAAATTCGCGATGCGGTTGAGGCGCGGCACCGCGACCTTGAACGCGCCTGACGGGGTCGAGCGTATGTCCATCACGTCCTCGGCCGGAAGGCGCCACGCCTCGGCAAACCAGGGCAGCACCCCGAGCGAGGGCCAGCCGGTTCGGCGGGAGATTTCGGCCAGCCCCTCGTCGAAGAGCCTCACATCGCCCCGGAACTTGTTGATGGCAAAGGCCTTGATACGCGCCGCGTCACTGTCGGTCAGGATGGTCTGCGTGCCGACGATCTGGGCGATCACGCCGCCGCGGTCGATGTCCCCCACAAGGACGACCGGCACACCGGCGGCTTCGGCGAAGCCCATGTTGGCGATGTCGCCGGCGCGCAGGTTGATTTCCGCCGGGCTGCCCGCCCCTTCGACCAGCACCAGGTCGGCCGTTGAGCAAAGCCTGCGAAAGCTGTCGAGCGTTGGGGTCAGCAATTGCGGTTTGGCCTTGGCATAGTCGCGCGCCCTGAGCGTGGCAAAACGTTTGCCCTGCACGATGACCTGTGCGCCGATGTCGGTTTCGGGCTTGAGCAGCACCGGGTTCATGTCGGTATGCGCGGGGCGGCCTGCGGCCATGGCCTGCAGGGCCTGCGCGCGGCCGATTTCCCCACCGTCTTCCGTCACGGCCGCGTTGTTGGACATGTTCTGCGGCTTGAACGGGGCCACGGCAAGCCCACGATTGGCAAAGGCACGGGCAAGACCGGCCACCAGCATGGATTTGCCGACATTCGAGCCGGCCCCCTGAATCATGATGGACTTGGCCATGCCGCCCCCTTGTTCCCGCGTGTCGGGGTGATACCGGCTGACGCGGCGCGGGGGAAGAGGCGGTGCGCCCGCGCGTCGGATTCGCCCTGCGCCAAAGAAAAAGCCCTGCCGGTCGGGGCAGGGCCTTGTTCTGGATCTGGTGCGGGTGGTCAGGCGGCTTCGGCCTGCGCGGCGGCGTTGCGACGTTCGCTTTCCTCGCGCGACAGGGCGACCGATGTGCGCACGCCCTTGCCGACGAATTCCATCAGGCCTGCCACGACGCGTTCGTTCGGGTCGATACCGGCGCAGGACAGCACCTCGCGCCCATCGCGGGACCGCGCCCAACGGGCGATCTGTTCGGGGCCATTGCCATATTTCTTGTCATCCGCGATGGCATCATCCAGCGCGGCCAGCACAACTGCTGCGAACAGTTTGCGGGCACGGTTGCCCTGTTCGGCATTGAAGGCCGTGCCGTCAACGAAATCGGTCATGTTTCGTCCTTAGGTTATTGCTCTTGTGTTTCCGGCGTGGCGATGGTTATGGCGGAGTTTGATCGATTCGGATAGAGCGTAAATGCATAGCATCCATGCTGAATACGCATAGCTTGCTGCGGGTGCAGCACGAGATATCGCCGTCTTGCCAGCCATGGCCTCCCCAGATATAGGGGTCGCGAGTTTTCCATCAACCTATCGCCACGGTTTTGACACATGCCAAAGATCAACGGAAACGAGATCCGGCCCGGCAACGTTCTGGAGCACAATGGCGGGCTGTGGTCGGCCGTGAAGGTCGATCACGTCAAGCCCGGCAAGGGCGGCGCCTTTGCCCAGGTCGAACTGCGCAACCTGCGCAACGGATCCAAGCTGAATGAACGGTTCCGCAGCGCCGACAAGGTCGAGCGGGTGCGCCTGGAGCAGCGAGACCAGCAGTTCCTTTACGAGACGGACGGTATGCTGGTCTTCATGGACACCGAGTCCTTCGAGCAGATCGAGTTGCCGGCCGACATTCTTGGCGATCGCCGGCCGTTCCTGCAGGACGGCATGACGGTCCAGATCGAGTATTATGAAAACGAGGCGCTGAACGCCACGCTGCCGCAGAAAGTCACCTGCCGGGTTGCGGAAACCGAACCGGTCGTGAAGGGGCAGACCGCCGCCAACAGTTTCAAGCCGGCGGTTCTGGACAACGGGGTCAAGGTCATGGTGCCGCCGTTCGTTGGCCCGGATGAAGAGATCGTGGTCAACACCGAGACCATGGAATACGCCGAACGCGCCTGAATCTCAGGCGCCCAAGCGATCCAGAAGGCCGCTGACCGTGCCGCGGTAGCCTTCACCGAACAACCGAAGATGCACCAGCGCCGGCCAAAGCTGATATAGCGGCCGGCGTTTTTCATGGCCGTCGCGCAATGGCCCGTAGGCGTGGAAAAAGGCCGGGGGCGGGCGGCTGAACAAGCTCAGCATGGCCAGATCCACCTCGGCATCGCCGTAGTAGCATGCCGGGTCTATCAGATGGGCGCGCCGGGACGTGAACAGCACGTTGCCTAACCACAGGTCACCGTGCAGCAAAGAGGCGGGTGGGCGCTTGGGCAAATGCTCGTCCAGCCGGTCGGCCAGCGCTTCGATCCGGTGGCGGATGTCGGGGGGCAGTGACCCCGCTGCCGTCAGAAGGCGGCGCTCGGCCCAGAAACGCGGCCAATCGTCGTCGGAGCCGTTGGCGATCTGCACCGTGCCGAAGGCGTAATCCTCACCCCACCCGTAGCGATCGCCCTGATGATCGTGCAGCGCCCTGAGCCTGGCGCCGAGGTCCGGCCACGCCTCGGGGCCAGGCGGTGTTTCGTTCAGAAACTCGATTACGATCAAACCGTCCCCGGCGTGGAGAACGGCCGGCACAGAGGCGCCCGCCGATGCCAGTGCGCGCAACATGCGGGCCTCGGTCGCGACGCGCGGGCCGGTCTTGGCCACGGCTTTCGTGCCGTCCTGGAAATCCACCCGGTGCACCTGGGATAGATCGCCACCATGCAGGGGCATCAGCCGATCGACGGGGCGGTAAAGCGCGGCCTCGATCTGCGCCGACAGACTCATTGGGTGTAGGTGACCGTCGCGCCCGCGGCCTGCATCGGCCCCTTCGCTGCACGGTCGAACCGCAGATACGCGATGCCTTGCCCGCCTGATTGCGTCCAAAGCGTGCCGGCGGGCTTCCCCTCGACCGTCAGCTCGGTGCCCACGGGGGCCTCGCCCTCGACCTTGACGGTGGCAAGCCCTTTGCGCAACTCGGTCTTGTGGCGCATACGCGCCGTGACCTCTTGCCCGACGTAGCAGCCCTTGCGGAAATCGACCCCGTTCAGCCGGTCGAACCCGGCTTCGAGGATGAAGGTGTCGGGGCCCAGTTCGATCCCGGTTTCGGGGATGCAATGCGCCACGCGCAGGCTGTCCCAATCGGTGCCGTCATCGCCGCCCTCCGCGCCGTAGAGCCGCCAGCCCATGTCAGGATGGCGCGGATCGGCCAGGGCACCATCGGGCGTGGGGCCGGTTCCACGCCGCACCTGCAGCGGGCTTTCGGTGATCGTGACATCGGCGCGCAGCTTGTACATGCTCAGCCGTTGCATCAGCGATGGCCCGAGCGAGGCGTCCACGTCCAGAAGGATCGCATCGCAATGCCGCGCAAGGAAAAAATCGGCTAGGTATTTGCCCTGCGGGGTCAGGAGCGCGGCATAGACAAGCCCCTTCTCCAGCTTCGAGACATCATTCGTCACCAGGCCTTGGAGGAAGCTTTCGGCCTCCGAGCCGGTGATTTCGAGGATGGTTCGTGTCATTCTGTCTCCCGTCGCGTTGCGTCCCGTAATATAGGTGATGGCGCGCGGCACAACAGGGGGCGAAGATGCGGGCGAAACTTTCCGTCGTCATTCCGACGCTCGACGCGGCCGAAGGCCTGGCCCGCAGCCTGCCCGCCTTGGGCGAGGGGCTTCAGGCCGGGCTGATCCGCGAACTGGTTGTCTCGGATGGCGGGTCGCAGGATGCCACGCTTCGGATTGCCACCGAGGCCGGTTCCGAGGTGGTGCAGGGCCCGGCGGGACGGGGTGGTCAACTGCGGCGCGGCGCGAAGGCGGCCGGGGGCGAGTGGTTCCTGTTCCTGCACGCGGATACCGAATTGCCCGAAGGATGGGCCGCGATGGTGCAGGACCGCATGGCGCAGGGCGCGCCGGGCTATTTCCTGCTGGGGTTCGACACGGGCGGGGTGGCCGCAACACTTGTGGCCGGTTGGGCCAACCTGCGGGCGCGGTATCTGGGCCTGCCCTACGGCGATCAGGGCTTGCTGGTGTCGCGGAGAGACTATGACGCGGCGGGCGGTTTCCCCGATATTCCGCTGATGGAGGACGTGGCGATCGCCCGTGCCCTGGCCCCCCGTTTGCACCCGATGCCCGGGCGCGTGCGAACCAGCGCGGCGCGTTACCAAAGGGACGGCTGGGTACGGCGCGGGGCGCGCAACCTGTCGCTGCTGGTGCGGTACCTGGCGGGGGCTGACCCGGAAAGGCTGGCGCGGCGCTACTGAGACTCAGAGCAAGGGCTTGTGGCTGGCCTCGTAGTCTGCCTGCATGACCCGGCTCTTGTATTCGTTTTTCAGCCACTCCTCGAAGCCGATGCCGCTTTCGTTGAAGCGGGCCTCGTAGCGGTCGAGGATGTAATCCAGCACGCCGGTGCGGGTCCATTTGAAATGGATGTATTTCACGCTCAGCATCTTGCGGGCTTCGGCGACGGAGCGGCCTTCGATGACCAGAAGATAGAGCGCGGCGGCAAAGCCCGCGCGGTCGGCGCCCGATTTGCAGTGCATCACGAAGGGCTTCTCGATCTCGCGAAAGGCCTGCAGGAGGGCTTTGATTTCCCGCTTGGGGGCGGCGTGGCGGGCCTTGAGGTTCACGTTGACCAGTTTCAGCCCGAGATTGCGGCAGCTTTCTTCCTCGACAAGGTAATGCGCCGCGCCGCCCGCGCCGCGCAGGTTCAGGATTGTCTTGATACCCTTGCGCTTGAGCCGCACGAAGCGTTCATGGGTTGGCTGGTTGGAGCGGTAAACGCCGGGGGCCACCTCGTAGAAATTGGTCCATACCTTTCGCAGGATCGCGTGATCGAACCAGAGGTTGTAGATATTGGCCTTGCGCCGGTTCTCGGGTGTCGAAAGGTCGGTGTTCAGCGATGCGCGCAGAGACCTCTCCCAATCGATGATGGGTCTGAAGGGATTCATCGTGGAAGGGCGCTCCATCCGGCATGTCCTGTTTGCGTGCGCCCATTTAGGCGGGCGGGATCGCCGGGGCAAGGTGTAACGGCGGATTGACGCCAGCGCCGGGCGGCGTAGTGTCAGCCGGCGATTTCTGGAGTGACTGCCCATGACCCTGAGCCAAGGCCGCCCGTATCTGGCCATTCCCGGACCCTCCGTCATGCCGGATGCGGTGTTGCGCGCGATGCATCGCGCATCGCCCAACATCTACGAGGGCGAACTGCTGGAGATGGTGGACGGGATGATCCCCGATCTGGCACGCGTGGCGCGTATCAAGGGCGATGTTGCGATCTATATCAGCAATGGCCACGGGGCGTGGGAAGCGGCGTTGGCCAATGTCATCGCGCCGGGAGAACGCGTGCTGATCCCGGCGACGGGGCGGTTCGGGCATGGCTGGGGCGAGATCGCGGGCGCACTTGGCATCGAGGTCGAGATGCTGGATTTCGGCAAGCGCGCACCGGTTGACCCGGATCGGCTGGAGGCGGCGCTGCGGGCCGATACGGGGCGCTCGATCAAGGCGGTGCTGGCCACCCACGTCGATACCTCGACCTCGATCCGCAACGACATCGCAGCCATGCGCAAGGCCATCGACGCGGCCGGGCATCCCGCGCTTCTGATGGCTGATTGCATTGCATCGCTGGCCTGCGACCGCTTCGAGATGGATGCGTGGGGCGTTGATGTGATGGTCGCCGCCAGCCAGAAAGGGCTGATGACGCCGCCGGGCCTTGGGTTTGTCTTCTTCAACGACAAGGCCGCGCAGGCCCGCGCGGGGATGGAGCGGGTCAGCCGCTATTGGGATTGGACGGTGCGTGCCCGGCCGGAGATGTTCTACCAGTATTTCGGGGGGACGGCGCCGACCCATCACCTGTATGGTCTGCGCGCGGCATTGGACATGATCCATGAGGAAGGGATCGAGCGGGTCTGGGCGCGGCACGAGATGCTGGCGCGGGCAATCTGGGCAGCCTGCACGGCCTGGGCGCAGGACGGGCCGTTGGAGTTGAACGTCGCGGATGCCCGCAATCGCAGCCGGGCGGTCACCTCGCTGCGGATCGGGGCGCCGCATGGCACGACGCTGCGGCAATGGGTGCAGGACAAGGCCGGGGTAACGCTTGGGATCGGGTTGGGCATGGCCGAGCCCGGCGATCCGGCGTGGCACGGGTTCTTCCGCATGGGGCATATGGGGCACGTGAACGCGCATATGGTGCAGGGGATGCTGGGCGCGGTGCAGGCAGGTCTGATCGCGCTGGAGATTCCGCATGGACCGGGGGGACTGGAGGCGGCGGCGGCGGTGATGGCCGAGGCGTGAGGATCAGCCGCGCCGTGACAGGCGGCCGATCAGCAGGTTCAGCCCATAGGCGGCGGCGAATACCGCCGGAAGCCCAAAAATGGCGCGCAAGACCATGAAAATCCACAATAAATTCACCAACCCCATGAGCAGGGCTGCCGTCGTGTAGTTTGGCGCCTCGGGCAGGTTTCCACGTCTCATGAGCGCAGAATAGCGCAGGTTCCGCGCCTGTCGGTGTAAATTTGCCGTGTTGGCAGCTCAGCCGCGGGCCGCGCGCAGCGCCTCGGGCAGGGTTTCGGCAAGCACATCAAGGTCTTGCGGGCGGCCGCAACTGATGCGGATGCAGCGGTCCTGCGGGGCCACGGCGGGTTTGCGCACGAAGACCCCGCGCGCAACCAGCTCTTCCAGCACGCGGGTGGCGAAGGCCCCGTCCGCGCCGCAATCCACGGCGACGAAATTGGTGGCCGAGGGCAACGCCACGAGCCCGTTCTCGGCCGCGATGGCGGCGATGCGGTCGCGTGCGGTGGCGACCTCGGCCTGGACATGGGAAAGCCACGCGGTGTCGCGCAGCGCCGCCAGCGCGCCCACCTGTGCCACGCGGTTCATCCCGAAATGGTTTCGGATCTTGTCGAAGGCGCGGATCAGGTCGGGCGCGCCGATGGCATAGCCGATCCGCGCCCCGGCCAGACCGAAGGCCTTGGAAAAGGTGCGCATGCGGATCACCCGCGGGTCATCGGCGTCGATCGGGGCGGCGACGCCTTGGGGGGCGAATTCGATATACGCCTCGTCGAGCAGCAACAGGCAACCGTCGGGCAGGTCGTCGAGGGCCGCGGCGATGTCGGCGCCCGTGTGCCAGCTTCCCATCGGGTTGTCGGGGTTTGCCAGGTAGACGAGTTTCGCGCCAACCTCTTTCGCCTTGGTTAACAGCGCGGCCGGGTCTTCGCGGTCGTCGGTATAGGCGACCTTGTGCAGCGCGCCGCCGAAACCGGCGACGTGATAGTTGAAGGTGGGGTAGGCGCCGGCGGAGGTGACGACCGGATCGCCCGGGCCGATCAGCAGCCGCACCAGGTTGCCCAGAAGCCCGTCAATCCCTTCTCCGACAAGGATATTTTCGGTCCGCGCCTGCATGTGATCGGCCAGCGCGGCGCGCAGATCGTGGCTGGTGGGGTCGCCGTATTTCCAGATTTCCCGCACTTCGGCCTGCATGGCCTCGACCGCCTTGGGGGAGGGGCCGAAGAGGCTTTCATTCGCGCCAAGACGGGCGCGGAACGGGGCGCCGCGGGCGCGTTCCTGCTCTTCGGGGCCGACGAAGGGCACGGCGGAGGGCAGGGCGGCGACGAGGTCGGTATAGCGTGGTCCGGTCATGGCGCGCAGCTAAATCCATTGCGCCGGGATGTGCAAGGCGGCTGGCCGAAGGCCTCGAAAAGGGCCTTCGGTATCGCGTCGGTATAACGTCGGTATTACGTCGGTACTGCAGCGCAGCATTTTGCGCTGCGCTGCAGAAATTCCGTCAGCCCAGTTCGGCCAGGCGCTGCAGCGCGGCGCGCAGCTTGCCTTCTTCCTCCTCGCGCAGGACGAGGTTCTCGCGGGCTTCCTCGACCACGTCCTCGGGGGCGCTGGCGACGAATTTCGGATTGTTGAGCCGCCCGCGCAGGCCGCCCAGTTCCTTCTCCAGCTTGCCGAGCGTCTTTTCCAGCCGGGCCTTTTCCTCGGCCACGTCGATCAGGTCGGCCACTGGCATGGCGAAGCTGCCGCCCTCGGCCGCGACGGTGATGCAGCCCTTGGGCAGGGCATCGACGCGTGACAGGCTTTCGATGCGGGCAAGGCGCTTTATCATCACCTCGTTGTTGTCCCAGGCCTGCTGGCCCGCGTCGTCAAGCTCGGTGCACAGAAGCGGCACGTATAGACCTGCCGGCACATGCACCTGCGCGCGGGCCGAGCGGACGGATTCGATCAGGGCAATCACCCAGTTCATCTCGCGGTCGGCCTGCGGATCGACCAGGTCGGAGGCGGTGTAGGTCGGCCAGTCGGCATGGACCAGCATCTTCTCCCGCGCGCCGAGCGTGCCCCAAAGCTCTTCGGTGACGTAGGGCATGATGGGGTGCAGCAGGATCAGGCACTGGTCGATGACCCAGGCCATGGTGGCCTGTGTCTCGGCCCTGGTGGCCTCGTCCCCGTCCAGCAGGAGCGGTTTGGAGAATTCCACGTACCAGTCGCAGACCTTGCCCCAGACGAAGGCATAGAGCGCGTTGGCCGCGTCGTTGAAGCGGAACCCGGCCAGCGCGTCGTCCACCACCTCGCGGACCTTGGCGGTTTCGCCGACGATCCACTTGTTCACGGTGGCGGTGGGTTGCGGCACCTGACGGTCGCTGCCGGTTGCGCCGTTCATCTCGGCAAAGCGGGCGGCGTTCCACAGTTTCGTAGTGAAGTTGCGGTAACCGGCGATGCGTTGCGGGCTGAGTTTCAGGTCGCGGCCCATCGCGGCCATCGCCGTCAGGGTGAAGCGGACGGCATCGGCGCCGTATTCGTCGATCAGTTCCAGCGGGTCCAGCACGTTGCCGAGCGACTTGGACATCTTCTTGCCCTTCTCGTCGCGGACGAGGGCGTGGACATAGACGTGGCTGAAGGGTTTCTGCCCGACCACGGCGTATTGCATCATCATCATCCGGGCGACCCAGAAGAAGATGATGTCGAAGCCGGTAATCAGCACATCTGTCGGGAAGTATTTCTTGAGTTCCTCGGTGTCTTCCGGCCAGCCGAGCGTGCCGATGGGCCAGAGGCCCGAGGAGAACCACGTATCCAGAACGTCCTCGTCGCGGGACAGGGGCTTGCCGCCGGCCATTGCGCGGGCCTCTTCCTCGGAGGCGGCGCAATACTGGTTGCCGTCCTCGTCATACCAGACCGGGATCTGGTGGCCCCACCACAGTTGCCGCGAGATGCACCACGGCTCGATGTTTTCCAGCCAGTGGAAATACACCTTGCGGTCGCTTTCGGGCATGATGGTGGTTTCGCCCGAGCGGACGGCCTCGAGCGCGGGGCCGACGATCTTGGAGGTGTCCACGAACCACTGGTCGGTCAGCATCGGTTCGATCACCACCTTGGAGCGGTCGCCGAAGGGCTGCATGATGGGTTTGGATTCGACCAGCGGCACGTAGGACTCGTCGCGCGGGTCGCCGCCCTCTTCGGGGGCGACGGGGGTGTGCGCGGCCTTGCCCAGGCGGGGGTCGTTTTCCGGCACCATCACGGCCAGCCCCTCGTGGGTGATTTCCTCGACCACCTTCTTGCGGGCCTCGAACCGGTCGAGCCCGCGCAGGTGATCGGGCACGAGGTTGAGGGCATCGACCTCTTCCACGGTGAAATCCGCGCCGTTGGCGATCTCCTGCGCACGCTTGGCGGCCTCGGCATAGGGGGCGCCGTCGTCGCGCATATGCGCCTTGGTGTCCATCAGGCGATACATCGGGATGTTGCCGCGCTTGGCCACCTCGTAATCGTTGAAGTCGTGCGCGCCGGTGATCTTGACCGCGCCCGAACCGAAATCGGGATCGGGGTATTCATCGGTGATGATCGGGATCAGGCGGCGGTGTTCCTTGGGGCCGACGGGGATTTCGCACAGCTTGCCGACGATGGGCGCGTACCGTTCGTCCGACGGGTGCACCGCGACCGCGCCGTCGCCCAGCATGGTTTCGGGGCGGGTGGTGGCGATGGAGATGTAATCGCGCTCTTCCTCGAAGAGCACGGTGCCGTCCTCGTCACGCTCGACATAGGTGTAGGTCTCGCCCCCGGCGAGCGGGTATTTGAAATGCCACATATGGCCGGGGTTCTCGACATTCTCGACCTCGAGATCGGAGATAGCGGTTTCGAAATGCGGGTCCCAGTTGACCAGCCGCTTGCCGCGGTAGATCAGGCCCTTGTTATACATATCCACGAAAACCTTGATGACGGCGTCGTGGAAATTGCCGTCCTCGCCCTCGGGCGCGCCGGGGGCGCCGGACATGGTGAAGGCGTTGCGCGACCAGTCGCAGGAGGCGCCGAGGCGCTTGAGCTGGTTGATGATCGTGCCGCCGGAATGGGTTTTCCATTCCCAGACCTTTTCGAGGAACTTCTCGCGGCCCAGTTCGCGGCGGCCGGGCTGGCCTTCGGCGGCGAGCTTGCGTTCGACGACCATCTGGGTGGCGATCCCGGCATGGTCCTGGCCCGGCTGCCACAGCGTGTCGAAGCCGCGCATCCGGTGCCAGCGGACCAGGATGTCCTGCAGCGTGTTGTTGAAGGCGTGGCCCATGTGCAGGCTGCCGGTCACGTTGGGCGGCGGGATCATGATGCTGAAGGTCTCGGCGCCCGGCTTGGCGTTGGCGCCCGCCTTGAAGGCGCCGGCCTTTTCCCAGGCGTCGTAGATGCGGCCCTCGGCCTCGGCTGCGTTGAAGATCTTGTCCATCGCCATGGTGATGATCCCGTGGTCATTCCGCTGTATCGGCCCCCCATTAGCGAATGTGGGGCGCGAGTGGAAGCGGTTAAGCCCCGCCCCGGCGGTCGAGCTTGGTGGACAGGTGAATGAGGCTTTCGGAGCCTTTCACGCCGCGGGTTTCGCCGATCCGGTCCAGCGTGTCGTCCAGCGCCTCGGTCGTGTCCGCCTCGAGCCCCACGATCAGGTCGAACCGGCCAGAGGTGGTGTGCACGGTCTTGACGCCGATCAGGCTCTTTAGGCGGGCAAGGACCGCCGGGGCGCTGCGCGGCTCGATGCTGACGAGGGCGGTGGCGCGCAGCGGCGCGCGCAGGGTGTCGGCCAGCCGCAGGGTATAGCCCGCGATCACGCCCGAGGATTCCAGCCGCTCCAGCCGGGCCTGCACCGTGGTGCGCGCAAGGTCCAGCCGCCGGGCCAGCGTGGCGACGGGGGTGCGGGCGTTCTCGCTCAGAAGGTCGATCAGGGCGCGGTCGGTTTCGTCGATCTGCATGGCGTTCTTGTCATTTTGACGTTCATCATGGGCAGTCTATGCGATCTGACGCGCGGAATCGACGGGAATTGACGGCATACTGGGAAAAACAGGCAAGACATCAGGGACACCCCATGCGCGAGACCCCGAACTGGGCCACGCCCGCGGCCCATATCACGCGGCACACCCCCGACACGGCGCTTCTGTATTTCGCGCCCACCGCCTTGCAGGCCACCGCGCGGCGGTTCCAGGCGGGGTTCGACGGGCTGGTGACCTACGCGGTCAAGGCCAATCCGGGCGAGGAGGTTCTGGCCAACCTTGTGGCCGCCGGCATCCGGGCTTTCGACGTGGCCAGCCCCCGCGAGATGTACGCGGTGCGCGCGGTCTGCGCCGATGCGGTGCTGCATTACAACAACCCCGTCCGCTCGCCCGAGGAAGTGGCCGTGGCGCGCGCGCTTGGCGTTGCGTCCTATTCGGTGGATTGCCTGCGCGAGCTGGACAAGCTGGCGGGCGTGCCACGCGGGACGGAAATGAGCGTGCGGCTGGCCCTGCCGGTCAAGGGCGCCGCCTATGATTTCGGCGAGAAGTTCGGCGTCGATCCCGCGCGCGCGGCAGAGTTGCTGCGCGAGGTGGCGGCGCGCGGGTTCACCCCGTCGATCACCTTTCACCCCGGCACCCAATGTGCCGACCCGCAGGCCTGGGGCGCCTATGTCGCGGCGGCGGCCGATGTGGCGCGCGCCGCCGGGGTGCGGATCGCGCGGCTGAACGTGGGGGGCGGGTTCGCCTCGCATCGCGAGGGGGACGCGCCGGACCTGGAGGCGATTTTTGCCCATATCCGCGACGAGGTGGCGCGCTGTTTCGGCCCCGAGACCCCGGCGCTGGTCTGCGAGCCGGGCCGCGCGATGGTGGCCGATGCCTTCACGCTGGCCACACGGGTCAAGGCGCTGCGCGAGGGCGGCGCGGTGTTCCTGAACGACGGCGTCTATGGCGGGCTGACCGAGGCGCGCGACATCGGCGCGCCGGGGCGCATCCGGGTGATCGGGCCGGATGGCACGATGCGCCGCGGCGCGGACGTGCCGCGCGTCGTGTTCGGGCCGACCTGCGACAGCATCGACCGGCTGCCCGACCCGCTGCCCCTGCCGGGCGACATGGCCGAGGGCGATTACGTTCTGTTTCACGGCATGGGCGCCTATTCGCGCAGCCTGACCACCCGCTTCAACGGCTATGGCGTGGGCGACCCGGTGACGGTGGCTGCGCTGGAGTGATCCGCCCCGCCCGCTCTGGACAAGCGCGCGCGGCCCGCTAGGGTCCCGCCCGAGGAATTGGGCCACGCGCAAAGGGGCGGATCATGGAGAAGTTCGGCAAGAGCCAGCCGGTCACGCGGTTCGAGGATCAGCGGTTTCTGACGGGCCACGGGCGCTACGTGGACGACATCGCGCCTGCCGGGGCGCTCCATGCCCATGTTTTTCGCGCGCCGGTCGCGCATGGCGAGATTACCGCGCTGGACGTGGACGAGGCGCGCGCGGCGCCGGGGGTGCATCTGGTGCTGACCGCCGATGATCTGGCGCGGGCGGGAGTGACCGAGGGCATGGCCTTCAACACCGTGACCAATCGTGATGGCACCAAGGGCGCGGCCCCGCGCCGGCCGCTGCTGGCCGAAGGGCGGATGCGGTTCGTGGGGGAGCCTGTTGCGCTGGTGGTGGCCGACAGCCCGAGCGCCGCGCAGGACGCCGCCGAACTGATCGAGCTGGATTACGAGGATCTGCCCGCCCACATGGAGCCCGCCGCCGGCGGTACGGCCTTGCATGACGAGGCGCCGGACAACCGCGCCTTTGACTGGGCCATGGGCGACGAGGCGGCCGTAACGGCGGCGGAACAGGCGGCGGCCCGTGTGGTGCGGATGCGCCTGCATGACAACCGGATCATCGCCAACCCGATGGAGCCACGCGGCTGCCATGCCGAGATCGAGGGCAACCGTCTGCATGTCGCGGTGAACGGGCAGGGCGTCTGGGGCACCAAGCGCAACCTTGCGCGGGTTCTGGGCATGGATGCGGACGACATCCGCGTGACCAACCCCGACGTGGGCGGCGGGTTCGGCACCAAGGCGATGGATTACCCCGAAACCTACCTTGTGGCCCATGCCGCCCGCACGCTCGGCAAACCCGTGCGGTGGATGGCGGGGCGCGGGGAAACCATGCTCAGCGACAATGGCGGGCGCGGGCTGGATCATGCCCTGATGTTGGCCTTCGACGCCGATCACCGGATCACCGCCTACCGGGTGGACAGCCGCGTCGATCTGGGCGCCTACAACAGCCCGATGGCGCAACTGATCCAGTCGGAGCTGTTTTCCAAGGTGCTGACGGGCGTCTATGATGTGCAGACCGCCTTTCTGCATGTCGAGGGGTTCTTTACCAACACCACGCAGGTCGATGCCTATCGCGGCGCGGGCCGGCCCGAGGCGATCTATGCGCTGGAACGGATCATGGACCGCGCGGCGCGTGAACTGGGGGTCGATGTGTGGGAGCTGCATCGCCGCAACTTCATCCCCAAGACGGCCTTTCCCTATGTTTCGGCCACGGGGGAGACCTATGACGTGGGCGATTTCGACCGGGTGCTGAGCCGTGCCGAGGCCCTGAGCGACCGGGCCGGATTCGCCGCGCGCAAGGCCGAGAGCGCGGCGAGCGGCAAGCTGCGGGGCATGGGCCTGTGCTATTACATCGAAAGCATCCTGGGCAATCCGTCGGAGACCGCCAAGGTGGCATTCGAGGCGGATGGCAGCGTTTCGATCTATGTCGGCACGCAGTCGAACGGGCAGGGGCATGAAACCGTCTATGCGCAGTTCCTGTCGGACCAGACGGGCATTCCCGTCGATCTGATCCGCGTCGTGCAGGGCGACAGCGACCGCATCGCCAATGGCGGCGGCACGGGCGGGTCACGCTCGGTCACCACGCAGAACAACGCGACGCTGGCGACGGTGGAGAAGATGATCGCGGCCTTCGTGCCTTACCTGGCCGAAAAGATGGGCGTGGAGGAGGCCGAGGTCACGTTCGATGACGAGACCTTCCGCGCGCCGGGATCGAACCTGACGCCCACCCTGACCGAGGCCGCGGCGATGGCGCGGGCGGACGGGCGGACCGATCTGCTGGTGCACGAGGAAACCGCGACCTTGCCCGCGCGGTCCTATCCCAACGGGGCGCATGTGGCCGAGGTGGAGGTCGATCCCGAGACAGGCAAGGTCACGCTGGACCGATACACCGTGGTTGACGATTTCGGCAATCTCATCAACCCGATGCTGGTCGAAGGGCAGGTGCATGGCGGCGCAGTGCAGGGCATCGGGCAGGCGCTTTGCGAGAGGGTGGTGCATGACGAGGATGGCCAGCTTCTGACCGCCAGTTTCATGGATTACGCGATGCCGCGCGCCGATGACGTGCCGATGTTCGCCTTCGCCAGCGAACCCGTGCCCTCGACCGCGAACGCGATGGGGATGAAGGGCTGTGGCGAGGCGGGCACCGTGGGCGCGATGGCGGCGACCGCCAACGCCGTGGCCGATGCGCTGTGGGAGCGCGGGGTGCGCAACGCCGACATGCCGTTCACGCCGCACCGGGTCTGGTCGATGCTGAACGCGGCCGGGGAGGCGGCCTGAGTGAGCGGCGCGGCTCAGCCCCGCGGGGCGGTCATGATCAGGCAGGTCGTGGTGCCCGAGGCGTAGAGCTTGCCATCCTCCTTGCCGCGAATCTCGCCGCGCGCGACCCCGGTGGAGCGGCCCGCGTGATCGACCGTGCCGGTGGCGGTCACGGTCAGGCCCTGCGGGATCGCGCGGGTGATGTTCACCTTGTATTCAAGGGTCGTATAGACCGATCCGCGCGGCACCTTGGTCATCACCGCGCAGGCCATGCAACTGTCGAGGATCGCGCCATACCAGCCGCCATGCACCCCGCGCATCGGGTTGAGCATGTCGAAGCCGGGGGTGCCTTCGAACACCACGCGGCCGTCTTCGGCCGATATGGGCCAGAACCCCATCGCGGCGCCGATCGGCGGGCCCGGCAGGCGGCCGGCCACCATGTCCTGCATGAAGTCCAGCCCGGACCGCGCCAGCAGCTCGTCCATGCCGGCCAACTCGTCGGTATGTCGCGCGATGTTTCGCATGATGATCGCCCCCGATGCGGTATCCGGGGGCGACGTTAGGCCAGGTTGGCGCAAATGGAAATGTCAGGCCACGTCGCGCAGATCGACCTTGGGCGTGACGCCAAGGGCGTGGCACACGTCGCGCGTCAGCTCGGGGCGGTTCAACGTGTAGAAATGCAGATGCTCCGCGCCGCCCTCGATCAGCTCGCTGCACAGCTCGGTCGCCAGCGCGGTGGCCAGCAGATCCTGCCGGTTGTCGCGGATCGCCTTGTCGAACGTGTCATCGAGCCACGCCGGGATCGTGGTGCCGCAGGCGGTGGCGAATTTGCGCACGCCGGTCCAGTTCTCGATAGGCAGGACGCCCGGCACGATCGGCGCGTCGATGCCCGCTTTCACGCAGGCGTCGCGGAAGCGGAAGAAGGTCTCGGGCTCGAAGAAGAACTGGGTGATCGCCTCGGTCGCGCCGGCATCCAGCTTGCGCTTGAGCCAGTCGATGTCGGCCTGGGTGTCGGCGGCCTCGGGGTGCTTTTCGGGATAGGCGCCGACGCGGATGGTGAACTTGCCGGTGTCGGCCAGCGCCTCGATCAACTCGCAGGAATTGGCAAAGCCGCCGGGATGCGGGGTGAAGCCGCCCGAGCCCTTGGGCGGGTCGCCGCGCAGGGCCACGATCTCGGTCACGCCGGCGTCATGGAAGCTGTCGGCGATGGCGAGCGTTTCCTCGCGCGTGGCCTCGACGCAGGTGAGGTGCGCGGCGACGTTGAGGCCGGTGGCCTTGTGCAGGGTGCTGACCGCCTCGCGCGTCAATTCGCGGGTCGTGCCGCCCGCGCCATAGGTGACCGAGACGAAGCGCGGATCGAGCGGCGCAAGCGTGTGGATCGTGTCCCACAAACGGAAAGACGCCTCCAGCGTCTTGGGCGGGAAGAATTCGAACGAGATCTTGGGCGTGCTCATGTGCGGCTGTCCTGCGGATTTAGGTTGCCCCTGTGTCGCAGTTCCGCCATTGTGAAGCAACTTCATAATATTCATGGTTTGAATGAGGCGCGCTAATATATGCACATCGAATTGCGGCATCTGCGCACGATCCGGGCCATTCACCAGGCGGGCGGAATCGCCCGCGCGGCGGACCTTCTGCACATCACGCAATCGGCCTTGAGCCACCAGATCAAGGGCCTTGAGGATCAGGCGGGCGTGGAGCTGTTCGTGCGGCGCTCGAAGCCGCTGAAACTGTCGGCGGCGGGGCAGCGGCTTTTGCGGGTGGCCGACAAGGTGCTGCCCGAGGTGGAAGCGCTGGAACAGGAATTCGGCGGGCTGCGGCAAGGCAGCGCGGGGCGGATGCATATCGCGATCGAGTGCCATGCCTGCTTCGAATGGCTGTTCCCGGTGCTGGAGCGGTTCCGCAAGGCCTGGCCGGACGTGGACGTGGATATCCGGCCCGGTCTGGCCTTCGAGGCGCTGCCGGCGCTGCGCAAGGAAGAGGTGGATCTGGTCGTGTCGTCAGACCCCGAGGATCTGCCGGGCGTGGAGTTCAAGCCGCTGTTCGATTACGAGCCGGTCTTCGTGGCGTCGAGCCATCACCCGCTGGCCGAAAAGCCCTTTGTCGAGGCCGAGGATTTCCGCGACGAGACGCTGATCACCTACCCGGTGGACCGCTCGCGGCTCGATGTGTTCACCGAGCTTCTGACCCCGGCAAAGGTGGAGCCGCGCGCGACCCGGCAGGTGGAGCTGACGGCGGTGATCCTGCTGCTGGTCGCCTCGAACAGGGGAGTGGCGGTGCTGCCCGATTGGGTGGTGCGCGAGGTCAAGACCAGCAGCGATTACGTGACCCGGCCGATCACGGAAAACGGTTTGACCAAAAGGCTTTACGCGGCGATCCGCACCGAGGATGCCGACAAGCCCTTCGTCGCGCACCTGATCCGGCTGGCCCGGGAAATTCCGGTGCGGCTGCAACGCGGCGAAGGGGGCGAGCAAGGCCCCTTGTAAGCAAGGCGCGGGCGGCGTATACGCGCGGCCTGAACGCAAGGGAGCCAGAGCGATGCCGGGCAGTGCCAACCTCAACATCATGATCAAGGCCGCGCGCAAGGCGGGCCGGTCGCTGGTCAAGGACTTCCGCGAGGTGGAGCAATTGCAGGTCTCGGTCAAGGGGGCGGGCAATTTCGTCAGCCGCGCCGATCTGGCCGCCGAGAAGATCCTGAAAGAGGAACTGATGGGCGCGCGCCCGACCTATGGCTGGCTGGCCGAGGAACAGGGCGGCGAGGACGGGCAGGACCCGACCCGCCGCTGGATCGTCGATCCGCTGGACGGCACCACCAACTTCCTGCACGGGCTGCCCCATTGGGCGATCTCCATCGCTTTGGAACACAAGGGAAAAATCGTGGCCGGCGTGGTCTATGACGCGGCCAAGGACGAGATGTTCCTTGCCGAGAAGGGCGAGGGCGCGTGGATGAACGACACCCGCCTGCGCGTCTCGGGCCGGGGCCGGATGGCCGACGCGGTCTTTGCCACCGGCGTGCCCTTCGCGGGCCGCCCGGACCTGCCCGCGACCCTGCGGGAGCTGGCGCGGCTGATGCCGGCCTGCGCGGGCGTGCGGCGCTGGGGGGCGGCGTCGCTGGACATGGCCTACGTGGCGGCGGGCCGCTACGAAGGCTATTGGGAGCGGGCGCTGAATTCCTGGGACCTGGCCGCGGGCGTCATCATCGCGCAGGAGGCCGGGGCCTTTGTCGAGCCGCTGACCGAGGGGGCCGACATCCTTGAGGATGGCGAGGTGATCTGCGCCAACGAGGCGATTTTCGACAAGTTCGCCAAGACGATCCGGGGCGCGTGACCCGAATCGGGGTCAAGTCGCTGGTTAACAAGGCAAAACCGCGATCGGTATCACGTCGGTATAACGTCGGTATTTCGCACCGCGCCGGGCCGGGTTAACAGGGCGCGCGGTGCCCCCTTCATCTGGCCACCAATACCTCGGGGGTCCGGGGGCAGAGCCCCCGGCCGTTCCGGTTTGTGCGGTTGACCGGCTTTGCCGAAGCGCGTGTGATCAGCGATCGGAGGGGTGGTTCACCCCGTCCACCCAGCCGATGGGATCGAGGTCGCGCGGATTGACACCTTCGAGGCAGCCCAGGTTCACGCCGAATTCGTTCGGGTTCGAACGGCGGCGGTGGTGGGTGTAGATGCCGCAGATCGAACAGAAATAGTGACGCGCGGTGCCGGTGCCCCATTGGTATAGGGTGAGCGCCTCGGCGCCGCGCACCACCTCGACCCCGTCGAGCGGGGCGGTGACGGCGGCCGCCCCACGGCGGCGGCAGAACGAGCAGTCGCAGCGCCGCGCGGTGGCCAGCCCGTCGCTGAGGGTGACGCGCAGTTCCACAGCGCCGCAATGGCAGGTGGCCTTGATCGGATCGGTGATCGGGTCGGTCATTTCCGGCGCCTCACGCGGGGGACATTGGTGCGGCGGTAGGTGTAGTCCGCCTGCGGGTGCGGCGGCCGGCCGCTTGTGCGGTCCCAGAACCGCGGCCCGCCGCGGCGCAGGAACACCGGCAGCGTCAGGATGATGCCGATGACGAAGCCGCCCGCATGGGCCCAGTAGGCCACCCCGCCGCTGAGCGGGTCGGCCCCGATGCCCGAGAAAAGTTGCAAGCCGAACCACAAGCACAGCATCAGCCAGGCCGGAACCGGGATGATCTGGACGATGAAGATCAGGATCACCAGCACATCGACCCGCGCCCTGGGAAAGAGCAGCAGGTAGCCGCCCATCACCCCGGCGATCGCGCCCGACGCGCCCACCGTGGGCACCGGCGAGCCGGGGGCCGAGACCAGATGCGCATAGGCCGACCCGACCCCGGCCAGCACGTAGAAGACGAGGTAGCCGACATGGCCCATCTCGTCTTCGAGGTTGTCACCGAAGATCCACAGGAACAGCATGTTGCCCGCCAGGTGCATCACCCCGCCATGCAGGAACATCGAGGTGAACATCGTGGGCCATGTGCCCTGTTCGCTGACCAGCACCGGGACCATCGCCCAGTCGTAGAAGAACAACTGCAATTGGCGCGGGTCGGCGAAGAGCGGCCAGTAGGACAGGAACACCACCACGTTGATCGCGATCAGGGCGTAGGTGACATAAGGCGTCTGGCGCGAGGGGTTGTGATCGCGGATCGGGAACATGGGCGATAGTTGGCGCGGGCTGCCCGCAAGGTCAAGCGCGCCGCGGCGCGGCGGCAGCGGCCCCGGCACGCCGGGGCCGGGCCGGTCGGCCCGGCCCGGTGCGGGCGCGCGGCATCAGGCCATGCCGCCCAGAAGCGCCGCGTTGCCGCCGGCGGCGGTGGTATCGACGCAGACATGCCGTTCGTGCAGCGCATGGCCGGTATCGGGCTGGCCGGTGATGAGCGGCAGGATCGGCCCGTCGCGCCGGGCCAGCGCCTGCGCATGGGCGCGGGCCGTGGCCTCATCCCCCCAGAAAAGCGCGCCCGAAAGGCCCGCGACACGGGCCAGCGTGTCGGGGGCGACATGGCCCGTGGCCTGCACCGCGATGCCGCCGAGATCCTCGACGGCGCGGGCCTGTGCCGCCGCTGCCTCGGCCCCCGGCCCGAGGCAGAGCAGCGCCTCGCGGGTGTGGGTGGTCAGGCGGTTCGATTCTCCGGTCGGCCCCGGCAGCACCTGTGCCGCGCGGCGTTGGCCGGCCTGCGCGTTGGCGCGGTCGAGCGCGGCTTGCAGATCGGTCAGCGACATCTCGGACGGCCAGTCCTGCCCGGTCACGGGCGCTGCGTGGCGAGTGAAGCGCGCAAGGTAATGCGGCCCGCCCGCCTTGGGACCGGTACCCGACAGCCCCTCGCCGCCGAAGGGCTGGGAGCCGACGATCGCGCCGATCTGGTTGCGGTTCACATACATGTTGCCCGCGCGGATCCGGTCGGTGACATGCTGCACGCGGTCGTCGATGCGGGTTTGCAGCCCGAAGGTCAGGCCGTAGCCGGTGGCGTTGATCGCGTCGATCACCTTGTCGAGATCCTCGGCCTTGTAGGTGGCGAGATGCAGGACGGGGCCGAAGATTTCGCGCTCCATCTCCTCGATCCCGTTCACGCGGATCAGCGTGGGGGCGACGAAGGTTCCGGCGTTCGGGGTCTTGAGTTCATGCATCAGGCGTCCGTCGCGGCGGGCCTGCTGGATGTGGTCGTCGATGCCGGACTTGGCCTCGTCGTCGATCACCGGGCCGACATCGGTGGACAGGTGCCACGGCTGCCCGATGCTGAGCGCATCCATCGCGCCCTTGAGCATCTCGGTGAAGCTGTCGGCGATGTCTTCCTGCACGTAGAGGCAGCGCAGGGCCGAGCAGCGCTGGCCCGCCGACTGGAAGGCGGATTCGATGATCGCCTGCACCGCCTGTTCGGGCAGGGCGGTGGAGTCCACGATCATCGCGTTCAGCCCGCCGGTTTCGGCGATGAGCGGCGCGCCGGGGGCGAGGTTCTCGGCCATCGCGGCGCGGATTTTCATCGCCGTGTCGGTGGAGCCGGTAAAGGCCACGCCATCGACCCGCGGATCCGAGGTGAGCGCCGCGCCCACGTCGCCCGCGCCGGGCAGCAGTTGCAGCGCCGATGCGGGCACGCCCGCCTTGTGCATCAGTTGCACGGCAAGGTGCGAGATGATCGGCGTCTGCTCGGCGGGTTTCGAGATCACCGCGTTGCCGGCGGCCAGCGCCGCGCTGATCTGGCCGGTGAAGATCGCCAGCGGGAAGTTCCAGGGCGAGATGCAGGTGAAGGTGCCGACTGGGTCTTCGTCGGGGGCGTGGGCGGCGTAGTAGCGCAGGAAATCCACCGCTTCACGCAGTTCGGCCACGGCGTCGAACACCATCTTGCCGGCCTCGCGGTGGATCGCGGCGAACAGCTCGCCGTAGTTTTCCTCGTAGAGATCGGCGACCTTGTTGAGGGTGGCGGCACGTTCGGCGGCGGGCGCGTCCCAGGGGCGGGCGGCGTCGAGCGCGGTGTTCACATCCGCGTCGCTGGCGAAGGCCACCGTGCCGGGGCTGTCGGCGGGATCGGCGGGGTTGGTGACCGGCGCGGGGGGTTGCGGGGCCGATTTGCCCGCAAGGATCGGCGCGGCCTGCCATTTATGGGTGGCAAAGGGGCCGCGGGCGGCCTCGATCGCGTCGAGCGTGGGTTGGTGGGCCAGGTCGAACCCCATCGAGTTGCGCCGCTCGGGCAGGAACAGCTCGGGGCCGGTGGGCAGGTCGGGATGGGTGTCGTGGATCGCCTCGAACGGGTCGCGGGCGACGGTTTCGGGGGGCACGTCTTCGTCCACGATCTGGTTGACGAAGCTGGAATTCGCGCCGTTTTCCAGCAGGCGCCGCACGAGGTAGGCCAGCAGGTCGCGATGCGCACCGACGGGCGCGTAGATGCGGCAGCGCGTGCCCTCGGCGCGCAGGATGATGTCGTGCAGCGCCTCGCCCATGCCGTGCAGGCGCTGGAATTCGAAGGTGGAGTTGTCCGTCGCCATGTCGAGGATCGCGGCGGCGGTATGGGCGTTGTGGGTCGCGAACTGGGGATAGATCCGGTTGGTCATGCCCAGAAGCTTGCGGGCGTTGGCGATGTAGCTGATGTCGGTCGCCGCCTTGGAGGTGAAGACGGGAAAGCCATCGACGCCCTCGACCTGTGCCAGCTTGATCTCGGTGTCCCAGTAGGCGCCCTTGACCAGCCGCACCATGATCCGCCGGTCGAGCCGCGTGGCGAGGTCGTGCAGGTAGTCGAGCACATGCGAGGCGCGCTGCCCGTAGGCCTGCACCACCACGCCGAACCCGTCCCAGCCGGCAAGGGCCGGTTCGCTGAGCACGGTTTCGATCACGTCGAGCGAGAGCGACAGGCGGTCGGCCTCTTCGGCGTCGATATTGAGGCCCATGTTCGCCGATTTCGCCAACAGCGCAAGGCTGCGCAGGCGCGGCACCAGCACGTCCATCACCTGGTCGCGCTGCGCCACCTCGTAGCGCGGATGCAGCGCCGAGAGCTTGACCGAGATGCCGGGATTGTCGCGGATGTCGGCATTGGTGCAGGCCTCGGCGATGGCCGAGATCGCGCGCGAATAGCTGAGGTGGTAGCGGGTGGCGTCGGCATCGGTGCGCGCCGCCTCGCCCAGCATGTCGTAGGAATAGCTGTAGCCCTTCTGCTCCATGCC
>JAASSQ010000131.1 GCA_021767845.1 Roseovarius sp.
ATTCGTAATGATGGGGTCGTAGGTTCGAGTCCTATCACCGGCACCACTTCCATCCGCATTCCGGGAGTAAAGGCACCTTCGGGACAGGCCCCGATGGACCCGGCGATGCCGGATGCGCCGCGGAAACACGGCAATTTTAAACGTTAAGCCGCCGGTAACTCCTGACTGATACCCAAGGTATCGGGTGAGTTGAAAAGGTGGTGAAGATGAGTGCGCAAGGCAACAATGCCGCGCCGGTCATCATCAAGAAGAAAAAGGTCATTGGCGGCGACGGGCATCATGGGGGCGCCTGGAAGGTCGCGTATGCCGATTTCGTCACGGCAATGATGGCCTTTTTCCTTCTGATGTGGCTGTTGAACGCGACAACCGAAAAGCAAAGAAAAGGCATCGCGGACTATTTCAGCCCGACGATACCGATCAACCGGATCTCGGGCGGTGGAAGCGGTAATTTCGGCGGCGAAAGCGTGTTTTCCGAACTCGTCCTGCCGCAAAATGGCACCGGGGCGTCGGAGCGCCACACGACGGAGTCCGACCGGGCGCGCGGCAGGATCGGGCTGGACGAGACCGGGCAGGAGTTGACCTCACCCGACGATGGCACGACCGACGACAATAAAGCCCTTGAACGGGTCGAGGACCTGTTGATGGGGCGCGGCGGTGAAAGCATGGTCTCGGACCGGGTGCAGAGGCATATCCTGACCCGCGTGACCGATGAAGGGCTCGTGATCGAGATGTTCGACCTAGAAGATGCGCGCCTGTTCGAGGGCGAAAGTGATTCGCCCACGGGTCTTTTGCGGGACATTGCCGCGCTGATCGCCTCGGTGTCGGAGCTTGTCGAAAACAGGATCGCGGTTGAGGGTCACACCAGTGCGCGCCCCATCGTGGCGCGGCTCAACCCGGTGTGGGATCTGTCCGCCTCGCGCGCGGACCGCATGCGACGGCTGCTCGAGGAAGACGGCGTGCCCTCGGCAAGGATGCGCCGTGTGACGGGCCATGCCGATCGCGAACCCGTGGTCGAAGATCGCATGGCCATCAGGAACAACAGGTTGGAGGTCATCCTGCTGCGATCGGACCTGTAGCAAGTAGCGCGGATTTTATCTGTTCACGCGAATTTAAGTGATGTGCCCGCATGCTGCGTCGAAACGGATGTCGATGCAGCGGAAAGGCGTATTCATGACGATTTCTTCATCTCTCAATGCGGGTGTCGCGGGGCTGACTTCGAACGCGACGCGGCTTGCCGCGATCTCGGACAATATCGCGAATTCCGCGACCTACGGCTACAAGCGTGTGGAAACCGACTTCCAGTCGCTGGTGATTTCGCCGGCCGGGGGCAGTTATTCCGCCGGTGGCGTCCGGTCGGTGACCCGACGATTGATTGACGAAAGCGGGTCGCTTGTCACCACATCGAACCCCACCGACCTGGCCGTTCGCGGGCGCGGGATGCTCCCGGTTGCGGCCAGCAGCCAGATCGAGGTAGGCAACGGCGATCCGCAAATGCTTCTGACCACGACCGGATCGTTCCGCACCGATGCCGAGGGCAAGCTTATGACGGAAACGGGCCTTGTTCTGCTGGGATGGCCCGCGAACCCCGATGGCACGGTGCCGGAATTTCCGCGCGACACCAGCGACGGGCTGGAACCTGTGCAGATCAACGTCAACCAGCTGACCGGTGAACCCACGACCGGCATCAACCTTGGCGTGAACCTGCCCGCGACCGAAACGGAAGCCGGGTCGAGCGGTGATCCCGCGCAACTGTCCGTCGAATACTACGACAATCTCGGCAAGTCCGAGAATATCCTGATCGAGTTCACGCCCAATGTGCCGGCCTCGGGGGCGTCGAACGAATGGACGATGACGATGAAGGACTCCGCGCAGGGCGGGGCCGTGATCGGGGAATACACGCTTGGATTCGACGACGCGCGCGCATCGGGCGGCACGCTGCAATCCGTGACCCCGGTTTCGGGCGGCGCCTATGACGCAGCGTCCGGCAGCGTGATCGTCAATGTCGATGGCGGCCCGATGGAGATCAATATCGGGCAGATCGGCGCGTCGAACGGCCTGACGCAGCTGTCCGACAGTTTCGCCCCCCTGTCCATTTCCAAGGATGGGTCGCCGGTGGGGAACATGGTGTCGGTCGAGGTGGATGCCAACGGATTCGTGCATGCCTCGTTCGACACGGGCATTTCGCGCACGATCTACCAGGTGCCGCTGGTGGATCTGCCAAACCCGAACGGCATGGTGTCCATCGACAAGCAGACGTTCATGCCGTCACCGGACAGCGGATCGTTCTTTCTCTGGGATGCAGGGGATGGACCCACCGGTGATGTCGTCGCCTTCGCCCGCGAGGAATCGGCCACCGATGTGGCGGGCGAGTTGACGGACATGATCCAGACCCAGCGGGCCTATTCGTCGAACGCCAAGGTGATCCAGACCGTGGATGAAATGCTGCAGGAAACCACGAACATCAAGCGATGACATGACCATCCGGGTCATGCGCCCCCTCTTTGATCGAAAGGGTCCAAGATGAGCATCACCTCCGCGCTGTCCGTGGCGCTGAGCGGTCTCACCGCCACCTCCCGCACGGCCGAGATCGTTTCGGCGAATCTTGCCAACGTGCTGACCGAAGGCTACGCCCCGCGCGACATAGAATTGGCATCGCGCGCCGACACCAAGGGTGTGCGTGTCGCCGGGGTCACGCGTCATGTCGATACCCGCTTGCTGGCCGACCGCAGGCTCGCTGATGCCGAGGCCGCGCAGGCCGGTGTCCGGGCCGAATTCCTGCAAGAAATGGAACGCCAGATCGGCCTTCCCGGTGAGCCCTCATCGCTATCCGCCAGGACAGCCGCCTTCGAGGCGAGCCTCGTGACTGCCGCCAGCCGGCCAGACGATGACTCCCGCTTGCGGGCCGCCGTTGATGCCGCCGTGCAACTGGCTGTTGGGTTGAATGCCGCGTCCGACCGGCTCCAGACTCTCAGGACCGAGGCCGACACACGCATTGCAAGCACCGTCAAGGACATCAATGGTGCCCTGGAGCAGGTCACGGACCTCAATCGCCGGATCGTGACGGCCCGTTCCAGTGGCCGGTCCGCTGCAGGGCTGCAGGATCAGCGGCAGGTGGTTATCGACCGGCTGGCACAGGCTATCCCGATCGTTCAGGCGCCACGGGAAAACGGCACCGTCGCCCTCTATTCGACCGGCGGCGCGATGCTGCTGGACGGGCGTCCCGCTTCGTTGGAGTTTGCGCCGTCCAACGTGGTTGCGCCGCATATGTCGGGCCAGAACGGCTTGCTGTCCGGGTTGAAAATCAACGGCGTTGATATCGACGCGTGGTCCGAGCAGGGCGCCATCGCCGGTGGGCGGCTTGCCGGGCTGTTCGCCGTGCGTGACGACCTTGCGGTCCAGGCGCAATCGCGGATCGACGCTGTCGCGCGAACCCTTGTCGACCGATTTCAGGACCCATCCTTAGATCCGACACGAACGCCCGGGGATGCCGGACTGTTCACTGACAACGGCGCCGCGTTTGATCCCGCGAATGAAACCGGACTGTCTGGTCGCATCGCGGTGAATTCTGTTGTGGACGATGCCTGGGGTGGCGCGGCTTGGCGGCTGAGGGATGGCCTCAACGCCGCCGCGCCCGGACCGGCGGGGGCCGCGAACCTGCTTCAGTCCCTCCAAAGCCGCCTGTCCGATCGGCAAGGCATGCCTTCGGGTGACCTCGGCCCGACGGAGCGATCTTTCTCGGGCCATGTCGGCAGCCTTTCCGCGATGATATCGCAGGACAGGGTAGCGGCCGACCAGGCGGGAAGCTTTGCTCAGGCTGCGCGCTCCGAATTGGTGGCGCTTGAGAAGGAAGGCGGCGTGGACAGCGACGCCGAGATGCAGCGCCTTTTGGTGATCGAACAGGCCTATGCGGCCAACGCGCGCATGATCCAGACGGCTGATGAAATGATGGAAACCCTGCTGAGGATCTGACGCCATGATAAATTCCCCCACCATGGGCGACGTCGCCCGCACCTTCCGCCTGCAGAACCAGGTCACCGACCTGCGGCAGAAGATGACCAGCCTGACATCCGATCTGTCGGCCGGGCAATCGATCGCACAAGCAAAAGAATCGCCAGGCGGCATTTTGCGCCTTGGCGTCTTGGAGCATGACATCGTCGTGGTCAACAGCCAGCGACTGGCCGCAAGAGAGGCCCAGGTCACCACATCCGCAATGCAGACGGCAATGGAACGGGTGCAGACACTCGTCAACGATCTGGCATCGACAGCGGTGCTGGCGGCGCCCAATACCGGCGACGGCTACCTGGAGCTGACCGCGCAGCAAGCGCGTGCGGACCTCGATGCCGTCGTCGCCGCGCTCAATTCCGATACGGCCGGGCGCGCCCTGTTCGCCGGCGCCGATGTCACCTGGGCCCCTTTGGCCAAGGCAGAAGATATCATGACGATCGCGACAAACGCCGCTGCCGGCACCACGACGGCCGCTGATGTCATGGCCGCCTTGTCGACCGTTTTCGAGACCCCCGGCGGACCGTTCGAAACGCTCATCTATCGCGGTTCCACCGCCCCCATCGCGCCGTTCAGGCTTGGGTCGGGCGAATCGGTCGCGCTGGACCTGCGGGCCGACGATCCCGTGCTGCGCGATGCCCTGATGCACACGGTCGCTGCAGCATTGGTAAGCGATCCGGGCGTGCCCTTGTCGCAGGACGAACAGCATGCCCTGGCCCGCCGGGCCGCCGAAGGCCTGATGGATGCGGAAAAGTCCCTGGTCGGTATTCGCGCCGATCTTGGCCATGCCGAAAGCCGCATCGAGACGGCAACCAGCCGGCTGTCGGCGGAACTCGTCGTGCTCGAACAGGCGCGCGCCGACTTGATTGCCGTGGATCCCTACGAGACGGCGACCGAGCTTCAGTCCGTCCAGACCCAGATCGAAACCCTTTACGCGATAACCGCGCGGTCCTCGCGCCTCAGCCTGGTGGCCTTCCTGTCATGATCCGCAAAATTCATCTTGTGCTTCTGCGCAGCGCCTGTGTCGCGCTGCTGGTCGCGGCCACCCCGGCAACGGCGCAAATCCGGATCAAGGATCTTGTGGAATTCGACGGAGTGCGCGGAAACGATCTGGTCGGATATGGGCTTGTCGTTGGCCTGAATGGCACGGGCGACGGTATCCGGAATGCCCCATTCACCGAGGAAATCATGTCCAACATCCTCGAACGTCTCGGTGTCAATGTCACCGGAGAGCAATTCCGGCCCAAGAACGTCGCCGCGGTTCTTGTCACGGCCAGCATGCCGGCCTTTGCACGGTCCGGCGGCAGCATCGACGTGACGGTGTCCGCGATCGGCGATGCGAAAAGCCTTCTGGGGGGCACATTGGTGATGACGCCGCTCAACGCGGCGGACGGCCAGATCTATGCCGTGGCCCAAGGCACGATCATTGCCGGCGGGGCCGCCGCCGAGGGGGAGGCGGGCGGCGTGGTGCAGGGAGTGCCCACCTCGGGCGTCATTCCATCGGGCGCCCGGATCGAGCGCGAGATCGATTTCGAATTGGCGTCGCTGGAGACCTTGCGGCTTGCGCTCAGGGAGCCGGATTTCACAACCGCGGGCCGGATCGAAACCGCAATCAACCAGGCTTTCGGCCGCAACGTGGCGGTGATGCTGGATTCCGGCACTGTGCGCCTGGATGTCGATGCGACGCGGCAACGCTCTCCGGCGCATGCGCTGCGCCGGATCGAGAACATCATGATCGCGCCCGAGCGCAAGGCACGCGTCGTCGTTGACCAGAGGTCCGGCACGATCGTCATGGGGGAAGAGGTTCGGATATCACGCGTGGCCGTCTCACAGGGCAACCTGACCTTGGCAGTGCAGGAGGCCCCTCTCGTCGCTCAGCCCAATCCTTTCGCCCAGGGTCAGACGGTCGTGGTGCCCCGTACTGCCGCGAACATCGAGGAAGAACCAGGCATAGGGTTGGCGGAGGTTCCGGCCGGCACATCGCTGTCCGAAGTGATTGCCGGACTCAATGCGCTTGGCGTCGCACCCCGCGACATGATCGACATCCTCAAAAGCATCAAGGCCGCCGGTGCGCTGCACGCGGAGTTCATCGTGCGATGACGGTGCAGCTCGGCCCTGTCAGGGGCCTCGGTTCAAATGCCTCGGCCCCTGGATGGGGAGGGGCCGCACAGTGATCACGCGGCCGGCGGCGGTGCCCATGACGACGATTCGTCGTGCCGCTGCGGGCCAGGATCCGGCGCGCGCGGCGGGAATTACATGTAGCCTCGCACAAGGCTGTCCGCGATCAGGGTCCACCCATCCGCGATGACGAAGAACGCCAGCTTGAATGGCAGCGAAACGATTGCAGGCGGAACCATCATCATGCCCATCGACATCAGGATCGCGGCAACGACCAGGTCGATGATCAGGAAAGGCAGGAAGATCAGGAACCCGATTTGAAAGGCGCGAGAAATCTCGGACAGCAGAAAACTGGGGACCAGAACCGAGAGCGGCGCGTCCGGCGCGGCGGATTGAACGGATGACTCGGGCCGCAGCGCGGCCATGGCGGCGAAGGTATCGCCATCGACGCGGCCGGCCATGAAGTCCCGAAACGGAAGCAGCGCGCGCTGGACCGCCGTGTCCATAGGTATGGCATCTTCCACCAGCGGCGCGAGTCCGGTGCTCCAGGCTTCGAGGAAGACGGGTTCCATGACGAAATAGGTCAGGAACAGCGCCAGGCTGACGATCAGCATGTTGGGGGGCGATTGCTGAAGCCCGATGCCCTGGCGCAGGATGGCGAGAACGGTGATGATGAAGGGAAAGCAGGTGATCATGATGGCCAGGCCCGGCGCCAGACTCAAGACGGTGATCAGCAGGATCAGCTGGATTGTCCGCGCCGAAAGCGAGCCGTCTTCGCCAAGGTCGATCGTGAATTCCTGAGCCGCGGCGGGCCCCGCCACGAGGATCGCCATGACAAGGGCGACGGCCCTGATCCCGCTGGTGCGGGTCATGCCAACCCGTCCTGCAAATCGACAACCTCTGTCAGTCTGACCGCCAGCTGCCCGTCGTCAAGTTCTTCCAATTCGCCCCGCGCGATCAGGCGTTCGCCGACATAAAGCTCGACCGCGTCATCGACGCGCTTGTCCAGCGGCAGGACAGAGTCCTTTGCCATGCTCAGGAGATCGCGGATCAGGGGGCGGGCCTTGCCCACCGAGATGGTGATCTCGATCGGAACGGAGGAGAATGGGGTGGAAAACCCCGCTGCGGCCATTTCGTTCCGGTCACTGTTGGTATCGCTCATGCCGTGTCCTTTTTTTCGTGCTGCAGAAAGCTGTCGACCAGGTGGCCAAGGCTGCGCAGCGTTTCGGGAACGTCGATCTCGCGCTCGGAATCGCCCATCCGAATGCGAACCTGGCCCTGGGGCAGGTCATTGTTCTCGACGGTCGAGACGTTCGCCCTTTCGGACGTGTCGAGCACGGCGCAGATTGCCGGAAGATCCCGAGGCGCGCATTGGATCTCGATCCTGTGATCCCCAAGCGTCCTGACCAGGTCATCGACCTGTTCTGCCACGCGGAGGGGCAAGGCGTGTTTCGCCAAATCTGGGAGAACAGTCTCGACCATCTGCCGGATTAGCGGTGCGAGCGAATCGATGACCGCGTTGCGCGCCTCGGCATAGGTGAATGACAGATCCTGCAAATTCTGTTGCAGATCCGCCGAGATCGCCCGGCTGTCTTCCTGCTGTGCCTTGACCGCATC
>JAASSQ010000132.1 GCA_021767845.1 Roseovarius sp.
ATCACGGGAAAAGGGGACGGCGTCATGCCGTCCCCTTAAGCCTTTTCATCCCGGCGGGAAAGAGCGGAAAAGATCAGAGCTGGTTGATCGCGCCCATCACGCCCAGCCGCGCGGCCTGATGGCCCTCGGGGCGGCTCAGCTCGTCCTGGATCACCTTGGCCAGGTGTTCGGTGATGCGCACCTTCTGGGTGATGCCCTCGCGCTCGGCCTCGATCGCGGCCTGGCCGCCCAGGGCGCGGAAATCGGCCTTCACCTTCTGCGGCGGGCCATAGGGCAGGCCGGTTTCGGGGTCGCGCAGCTGCATCTTGAACTGCAGCGCATGCACGCCGCCCACGGTATAGCGGGCCTTCTCGGTCAGCGCGTGGAACCGCGTCACCTCGACATCCAGGATCGCGGGCACCTGCCCCCCGCCCATCGCATCGACGCCGCGCTGCAGGGCCGCCTCGACGATCGCCTTGACCTGCGCATGCCGGTCGCCCGGCGGATCCTCGCGCCAGACGATGTCGCCCGACGGGTAATAGCGGTTGGCCTCCGACACCTTCAGGTCGCGCGGCACCGTGACGTTGATCTCCTGAACGTCCACCGACACCGGGATCGGCGCCGAGACCGGCGCCACCGGCGTGCCGTCCAGCGGCGCGTTCCGCGTGGCCGTTTCGATCGAGGCACAGCCCGACACGGCCAGCCCCAGCGCGAGCATTGCAAACAGACGACGTGCTACCATTTCTTCCTCCTTCGGGCCTTCTGACCCTGTATCGAACGATAATCTGGTCGCGAATTGCGGCGGCATTGGGACGAAGATGGTATTTAAAAACGGACATACCGGGGCCATCGCGCGGCCTTGCGCCGTGCCATGCAAGCAAAAGTTGAACCATCGCATCCCCAGGAACCCCGCCTGCCACGCGTCGCCCCACCTTTGACCCTGCCCGCGACCCGGCCCCACGGGCACAGCCTGCGCCCCTCGAAAACGCGGCCCGAAAATCTTCATCTGGCCCCATACACCTCGGGGGTCCGGGGGCAGCGCCCCCGGCGCGTCCGCATCAAGCGAGAAACAAGGGGGATCGAAGCACCACGAGGGCAATCCCCTCGACAGGACCCCCCGACCCCAAGCCGCCTCAATTGCGCGGGCGCGACCGCCACCCGCCGCGCCGGCGCGGGTGGCCGGTGCTTTGCAACCCCTCTTCCAGCACCCGGGTCATCGGATGGTCGGGCTGTTCGGGGCGGTAACGCTCCAGCAGCGCCCGCATCGCGCCGGTCTGGTCCTGCCCCTCGGGCAGCGACAACGCCCAATCGAGAAAGATCGACCGGCATTCCGGCGCCCCGATCCCCTCGATGCGATAGGCCTCGCGGATCAGCCCCTTGCTGTCGATCGGATCACGCGGCATCGGCTCAGCCCTCATCCGGCGGCGCGGCCAGCGCCGCGTCGATCACGTCCCCGGCGGCCTCGGCCGCCTCCTCCAGTGCCGCCCGCAAGGCCGCCAGCGTCTCCTGCCCGGTCTCGCGCAGCACGAATTCCGCGCCGCCCTCGCCGATCTTCTCGGGGTCGAGCGGCCGGTCGCTCAGCAGCTTCGCGGCCTGCACCACCTGCCAGCACAGCCCGTAGGACCGCGTCAGCGCCCGCCTGCCCGCGTCATCCAGCCAGCCGATCGCGACACCGGCCTCCAGCCCAGCCGCCACGCTGCGCCGCGTGTCGCCCGCCATCAGGCTGCCGGCCTGGGCCACAAGCTCGATCTCCATCATCCGGCCCCGGCCCAGCTTGGTGTCCCACGGCCCCTCGGGCGCCTTGGCCTCGGCCACCCGCGCGCGCATCGCGGCGACCTCGGCCACCACCTTTTCCGCCGCGCCCTTCCCGGCCAGAAGCTCGGCGCGGAACGCCTCCACATCCGCGCCCAGGTCCTCGGGCCCCGCGATCACCCGCGCCCGCGTCAGCGCCAGGTGCTCCCAGACCCAGGCCTCGCGCCGCTGGTAGTCGCGGAACGCGTCCCACCCGGTCGCCACCGGCCCCTGGTTGCCCGAGGGGCGCAGCCGCATATCCACCTCGTAGAGCTTGCCCTCGGCCATCGGCGCGGTCAGCGCGGTGATCATCGCCTGCGTCAGCCTCGCGTAATAGGCCCGCGTGGACAAGGGCCGCCGCCCCTCGGAGCCCTCGGCACCCGCCGCGTCGTAGATCACGATCAGGTCCAGGTCCGACCCGGCATTGAGCCGCTCGGCCCCAAGCGAGCCCATGCCCAGCACAACCGCACCCCGCCCCGGCGGCGCCCCGTGCTTTTCGGCGAACTGCGCCTGCACCACCGGCCACAACGCCCCGATCACCGCCCCGGCCAGATCGGCATAGTGCCGCCCCGCCGCATCTGCATCGACCAGCCCGCGCAGGTGATGCACCCCCACCCGGAAATGCCACTCCTTCATCCAGCGCCGCGCGGTATCGAGCTTGCGCTCGTAATCGTCCTCGGCCGCCATCCGCTCGGCCAGCGCGGTCTGCAACGCCTCGCGCCCCGGCCAGTCGGCAAAGAAATCGCCCGCGATCACCGCGTCGAAGACGCTGGCATGGCGCGACAGATGCGCCGCCAGCTTGGGCGAGGTGCCGGCAATATCCGCCATCAGATCGACAAGCTGCGGATTGGCCTCGAAGAGCGAGAACACCTGCACCCCCGCCGGCAACCCCGACAGGAACCCGTCAAAGGCCAGAAGCGCCTCGGCGGGATGGGCGGTCTTGGCCAGCCGCGCCAGGATGTCGGGCTTCAAGCGCCGAAAGATCTCGACCGCGCGCTGCGACCGCAGCGCCGGATAGGACGGCCAGCGCGCGATGATCTCCTCGTCGAACCCGGCCTCCGCCGCCTCGGTGCCCGCGTCCTCGGCCCCGCCCGGCGCGTCGCCGTCCGCGTCCTCGGGGGCAAAGAACCCCTCGATCAGCTCGTGCACCTCGCTCAGCCGCTCCAGCAGCTCGGCCTTCAACCCGTCCGTGTCGCGCCCCATGAAGGCGGCCAGCCGGTCGAACTCCGCGTCCGAGCTCGGCAGGTCGTGGGTCTGGGCATCGCGCAGCATCTGCAAGCGGTGCTCCACCTCGCGGTGGAACCGGTAATGCGCGGTCAGCACATCGGCGGCGTCCTGCGGCACCCAGCCCTTCTCGGCCAGCCGCGCCAGCCCCTCGACCGTGCCGCGCACCCGCAAATCCGGGTCGCGGCCCCCAGCGATGATCTGCCGGGTCTGGGTGAAGAACTCGATCTCGCGGATGCCGCCGCGCCCCAGCTTCATGTTGTGGCCCGGCAGGGTCAGCTTGCCTCCCAGCCCCTTGTGCTCGCGGATGCGCAGCCGCATGTTGTGCGCGTCCTCGATCGCGGCGAAATCCAGGTGCTTGCGCCACACGAAGGGCCGCAGCGTCTCCAGGAACCGCGCCCCCGCCTCCAGATCGCCCGCGCAGGGCCGCGCCTTGATATAGGCCGCGCGCTCCCAGGTCCGGCCAAGGCTTTCGTAATAGGCCTCCGCCGCCGCCATCGCCATGCAGACCGGCGTGACGCCCGGATCGGGCCGCAACCGCAGATCGGTGCGAAAGACGTAGCCGTCGGCGGTGCGGTCGTTCAGCATCGCGGCCATCTTGCGCGTGGCCCGCACGAACGAGGCCCGCGCCTCGTGATACTCCCCCTCGTCGAAGCGGGTCTCGTCGAACAGGCAAATCAGGTCGATATCCGAGCTGTAGTTCAGTTCTCCGGCCCCCATCTTGCCCATGGCCAGCGCCACCATGCCGCCGGCATGGTCCAGGTCGTCGGCGGTCTTGCCCGGCAGCTTGCCGCGCCTGATCTCGGCGCCCACGCAGGCCTTCATCGCCAACTCGCAGGCCAGGTCGGCAAAGCCGGTCAGGTGGCCCGTAACCTCCTCCAGCGGCCAGACCCCGGCCAGGTCGGCCAACCCGATCAGCAGCGCCACCCGCCGCTTGCCCTGCCGCAACGCAGCGGGCAGCGCATCGGGGGCCACCTCGCGCAGCTCCTCCATCAGCGCCTGCAACGCCGCCTCCGGCGCCTCCAGTGCAGCAGGCAGCCAGTCGCGCTCGGCCTCCGCCAGGGTCTTCAGATAGGGGCTGCACCCCGCCGCCCCCTCGATCAGGTCGGCCAGCTCGGGCGCCAGCCCGTCAAAAAGGGCGCGCGCCTCCGCGCCCGGCTCGGGATCGAAGGGGCGCGGCAGGCGGGTGATGCGTGATGCGAAGTCCATGCCGCCAGTGATACCCGTCGCCGGGGGCTGGTCAATGGGCGCGGCTCTTGGAATAGTGCGGCCAAACCGAACAGGAGCCGCCATGAGCAAAAGCCTCGAACGCGTCACCCGCGCCCTGATCGACGCCGGCTGCCCGTCGCAGCCCGTCGAGGTGGGCCAGGCCACCACCGCCCGCATGGCCGCCGACCTGGTGGGCTGCGAGATCGACCAGATCGCCAAGTCGATCATCTTCCGCGGCGAGATGTCGGGCGAGGCGATCCTGTTCATCACCGCCGGCGGCAACCAGGTCGCGGCCGAGCGCGCCGCGACGCTGGCGGGCGAGCCCCTGGGCAAGGCCGACGCGGCGCTGATCCGGGCGCAGACTGGCTTTGCCATCGGCGGCGTGGCACCTGTGGGCCACCTGACCCCGCCGCGCGCCTTCCTCGATCCGCGCCTGATGGAGTTCGAAACCGTCTGGGCCGCCGCCGGCACGCCGCGCCACGTCTTTCCCATCGCGCCGGCCCTCTTGCTGCAGGTCTCCGGCGCGCAAGAGGCCGGCTTCACCGCCTGACCCTCCCCCGCCACGGCCACGCCACGGCACGGGGCGCAGACCACGCGCCTGCCTCCCCACCCTCGGCGCGCCGCCGCTTCATCTGGCAAGAAATACCTCGGGGGTCCGGGGGCAGCGCCCCCGGCGACCCGCCACGACGCGACCACGCCACCCGGTCCGCCCGTCGCCCAATCCCCACCGCAAGCCCTGTTAACCCCGGCCCCGCGGGGGGCGAATACCGACGCGATACCGACGTGATACCGACACGATACCGACCGGGGGTTTGGCCAGTTAATCAAGCACTTGCCCCCCGATTCGCGACCGCGCAGCGGATCTTAATGTAAAAAACTTTCACATCACCCCTTGCAAACGGCGCCACCCCTCCCGATCTAGGCAATGTGAAAACGATTTACATTTACCCGCAACCGACCACGAAAGGACATCCCGCATGAGCACCGCCGCTTCCTCCCACCCCACCGCCGGGCATGGCCCCCTGGCCTGGCTCGCCCGCGCCGAGGCCTGGCTCGACGCCCGCGGCAAACCGGCCTGGATCATCACCATGGTCGCGGCCTTCATCCTCGTCTGGCCCGTGGGCCTGGCGCTTCTTGTCTACATGATCTGGAGTGGAAAATTGGCCTGTAAAACCAACACGATGCGCCGCGGCCGCTGTGGCCTTGGCGGCACCCGCAGCACCGGCAATTCCGCCTTCGACGCCTACCGCGCCGACACCATCGCCCGGTTGGAGCGCGAACAGGACGAGTTCGAATCCTTCCTCCAGCGCCTGCGCGACGCCCGCGACAAGGCCGAGTTCGACCAGTTCATGGCCGAACGCGCCCGCGCCGCCGCCACCGCCGACGATGACGGCACCGCGCCCGAGGACTCCCCGAACAAGGCCTGATACGGCCTGCCCCGTGGCGCGGGGCCTTCCCCGCGCCGCGCCTTTCTCCTATATCGGACCGGCATGACCGACTATTCCTGGCATATCCCCGACCCCGTCACGCAACCGGAATTCTATCGCGACGTGCCGGCCAAACGGCTTCTGGCCTGGGTGGTAGACACGGTTCTTATCACCTTGATTTGCATAGCGATTTTGCCCTTCACCGCGTTCACGGGGATCTTCTTCTTCCCGTTGCTTCTGCTGGTGGTGGGCTTTGCCTACCGGGTCGTGACGATTGCGCGCGGCTCGGCGACCTGGGGGATGCGGCTGGTCGCGCTGGAGTTTCGCACGCTCGACGGGCACCGCTTCGACCTGTCTATGGCCTTCCTGCATACGCTGGGGTTGACGATCTCCTTCGCCCTGCCGATCCTGCAGGTGATCTCCATCGTCCTGATGCTCACCACCCAACGCGCGCAGGGCCTGTCGGACCACGTGCTGGGCACCGTCGCGCTCAACCGCCGCGCCGCGGCCTGATGCACGCCGCATTGACACTTGGCGCAGACCACAGAGGTTGATAGCGTATCCGCGCAACGACAAAGGTCTCTGCCATGCGTCACACGCTGCCCATCGCGCCCCAGTTCTACGTGACCGCGCCCCAGCCCTGCCCCTATCTCGAGGGGCGGATGGAGCGCAAGCTGTTCACGGCGCTGCAGGGCGAAGGCGCGCAGCGGCTCAATGACAGCCTGTCGAAACAGGGCTTCCGGCGCTCGCAGAACGTGCTCTACCGTCCCGCCTGCGCGGAATGCGCGGCCTGCCTCTCGGCACGGATCAACGTCGCGGATTTCTCCGCCTCGCGCAGCCAGCGCAAGACCTGGAAACGCAATGCCGGGCTGGAACGGCGGGCCACCTCGCCCTGGGCCACCGAGGAACAATACGCGCTTTTCCGCCGCTACCTGGAAGACCGCCACGCCGATGGCGGCATGGCCGACATGGACACGTTCGAATTCGCCGCGATGGTCGAGGAAACGCCGATCCGCACCCGCGTCGTGGAATATACCGACCGCGACAGCGGCGATCTGGTGGCGGTCTGCCTGACCGACGTTCTGGATGACGGGGTCAGCATGGTCTATTCCTTCTACGACCCCGACCGCCCACGCGACTCGCTCGGCACCTATATCATCCTCGATCACATTGAAATCGCGCGCGAAAACGGCCTGCCGCATGTCTATCTTGGCTACTGGGTGCCGGGCAGCCCCAAGATGGGCTACAAGGCCGCCTTCACCGGGCTCGAGGTCCATGTGAACGGCGCCTGGGAAAAGATGCGCGCCCCCGAGGACTACAGCGCGCAACTGCACCCGCTGTCGAACGACCCGATCTCGGAACAGGTGGCCAATATCTCGCTGCCCGACGGCCGCCCGCTGCGCGCGCGCCGGGGCTGACCGGCCCGCCCCGGCCTCAGCCGCGCCGCCGCGCCCCAGCCAGGACGGCGCCGAAGCCCACGCCCAGGACCACCACGCAAATTGCCAGCAATTGCTCGTATTTGTGCCCCTCGGGCAGCAACGCCGCCATCGCCGCGCTGTCGCGCGCGAAATAGGCCGCGGCCCCCGCCATCGCGGCGACAAAGGCCACGCCATAGGACCACAGCGCCACCGGGCGGCCCATCATCAGCCCGACCACCAGAACCGGGGTCAGGAACATGCTGGCCGTGCCGCTGACCGCCACGGCATCGAACAGGGACTGGTTGCCCCACAGCGTCAGCGCCGCGCCAAGCGCCATGAAGACCAGCATCGCCAGCCGCCCGCCGCGCAGCGTCCGGGGCGCCAGCCGCAATTCATCCACCACCAGCCGCGCCGCCGACGCGAGCGCCGAATCGAGCGTGCTCAGCGCGCTGACCAGTAGCGAGATCAGCAGCGCCCCGAACACCCAGGCCGGGAACATCCCCGCCCACGTGCCCAGAAGCTGTCCTTCGTATTCGGCCCCCACCAGCGCGGCCTGCACACCGAACAGGCCAAACCCGATGATGCACGAAGCCGAGATCCAGAACGCGTGCAGGAACGAGGCGCGCGTCGTCGCCCGGTCGGCGATGAAACCGCGATCCATCATCACCGGGTC
>JAASSQ010000133.1 GCA_021767845.1 Roseovarius sp.
CGTCCTGCGCATCACGTTCGACCGGCCCGAGACATTCAACTCGGTCGATGCCGAAACCCACACCCAGATGACGGACATGTGGATCGACATCGACCGCGACCCCGACATCAACGCGGTCATCGTGACCGGTGCGGGCAAGGCGTTTTCCGCCGGTGGTGATTTTAGCCTGATCGAAAACATGATTGGCAACTCGCACGAGATCATGAAGACGTGGAAAGAAGCCAAGGATCTCGTCTACAACATCATCAACTGCAACAAGCCGATCATTTCCGCGATCAATGGCCCTGCGGCAGGCGCGGGTCTTGTGGTTGCCATCCTGGCCGACATCTCAATCGCCGGGAAACGGGCAAAGATTGTCGATGGTCATCCCCGCCTTGGTGTTGCCGCCGGTGACGTCGCGGCGATTATCTGGCCGCTGCTGACCTCGATGGCCAAGGCGAAATACTATCTGATGACCTGCAAGCCCGTATCGGGCGAAGAGGCCGAGCGTATCGGTCTGGTATCAATGTGCGTCGAGGATGACGAGCTGCAGCAGATCGCGCTGGATACAGCCGTCGAACTGGCCAACGGCTCGCAAAGCGCGATTCGCTGGACCAAGTATTCGCTGAACAACTGGCTGCGCCAGGCCGGGCCGATCTTTGATGCGTCGACCGCGCTGGAGATGCTTGGCTTCATGAGCGAGGACGTCAAGGAAGGTGTGTTGTCGCACCGCGAGAAGCGCGCGCCGAACTTCCGTAAGGACTGCCCGCTTTAACGCCCGATTGGACGAGGAGGCATGGAAATGTCTGATGATATCTACCAAGATATAGCTCAAGCCTATGCCGCTGCGGCCAACAAGGCTCCTGGCCTGAAATCGCGATTTACGGCTGCCGGATTCTATCCGGCAGCCATCACATCGGTGGCGGACCTCTCGCGTCTTCCAGTGATGAAAAAAGAAGAACTTCTGAAGATCCAGCGCGAGAACCCGCCCTTTGGCGGGTTCCTGGCGTCTGATCTGAAGGATGTCGGACGGATCTACGTGTCCCCCGGCCCGATTTTCGAACCCGCCCTTTCGGGCGGTGGCGGCCACGGCCTTGACCTGCTGTTCAAGGCGGCAGGCGTGGGGCCGGGGGATATCATCCTGAACACATGGATGTATCATCTGGTGCCCGCGGGGCTTTTGTTCGACGAAGCCGCACAGGCCGCAGGCGCTACGGTGATCCCCGGCGGCGTCGGCAATACCGAGCTTCAGGCACAGATCATCGTCGAAACCGGCGTGACTTCGATCTGTGCTTCGACTGCGTTTTTCCTGACGCTGGCGGACAAGGTGATCGAAACCTATGGCCGCGACGCATGGAAGGTGAAAACCGCCTTTCTGGGCGGGGAAATGGGCGACTGGATGGCCAAACGCCGCCGGATCGAGGCCGATTACGGCGTGTCGACCTGGGCCGCCTATGCCACCGCCGATCTGGGCCTTGTCGCCTACGAGGACGGGGGCGAAGGCTACCTGGTTCATCCCGACCGCGTGGTGCAGATCTGCGATCCGGTCAGCGGCGAACAGGTCGCCCATGGCGAACCGGGCGAGGTTGTTGTGACCGCGCGCGATGCCACCTGGCCGATGATCCGGTTCGGCACCGGCGACAGCGCGTTTGCATTGGAAAGCAACGCGGATGGCAGCGTCAGCCGCATTTCCGCATTGCAGGGCCGGGTTGGCACCGCGGTCAAGGTGCGCGAGATTTTCGTTTATCCCCGCGTGATTGAGGAGGTCGTGATCGCCACGCCGGGGGCGAAGGCCGCGCAGGCCGTGGTGACGCGGGAAAACGACCGCGACATGATCCGCCTTTCCCTTGTTCTTGGAGATGGCGCTGACGCATCCGCCGCCGAGAAGGCCGCCGCCGAGACCTTCAAGCTGCATGCAAGGATCCGTGCCGACGCGGTGAAAGTCGTCCCTGAGTTACCGGAGAATGCGGACCTGATCGTAAATCAGAAAGACAACTGACGGCCTGTCCGAAGCCTTCGTCACCAGCAGACGGAACACCCAATGGCAGCAGGGCGACCTGCCCCCCTCATCCGTCAGGCGCAGAGTACTTCCTTCGCTGCACGATATTCCCGGTCGAGACGGTCGACGTAGTCCGCGGTGGTCGTTACCGCGTGTACCGCACCGATCCCCTGACCGCTGCCCCAGATGTCGCGCCAGGCCTTAGGGCGGACGTCGCCCGTGGCCAGATCCAGCGTGTTGCCTTCGCCGGTCAGCTTATCCGGATCCAGGCCAATAGCCCGCACCGAAGGCTTCAGGTAATTGGCGTTCACGCCACTGAAATGGCTGGTGTAGAGAATGTCGTCGGCCCCGCTGTCAACGATCATCTGCTTGTAATTCTCCGAGGCGATAGCTTCATTCGTGGCGATGAAGGGCGACCCGATATAGCCGAAATCGGCGCCCATGGCCTGAGCGGCCAGAATGGCCCGTCCGGTCGCGATGGACCCCGACAGGGCCAGCGGGCCATCGAACCATTCGCGGATTTCCTGCACCAGCGCGAAGGGCGACAGGGTGCCTGCGTGCCCGCCCGCGCCGGAGCAGACTGCGATCAGGCCGTCGGCCCCCTTGTCGATGGCCTTCTTGGCAAACCGGTTGTTGATCACGTCATGAAGCACGAAGCCGCCGCAATCATGCGCCGCCTGATTCACGTCTTCGCGCGCGCCCATCGAGGTGATCCAGACCGGCACCTTCCAACGGGCGCAGATCTCGACATCGCGTTCGACCCGGTCGTTGGAGCGGTGAACGATCTGGTTGACCGCAAAGGGCGCGGCGGGCCGGTCGGGATTGGCCTGATTATGCGCGTCGAGCTCTTCGGTGATGCGTTTGAGCCAGGCTTCAAGCAGGGGCGGCTCTCCATCCTTCTCGCGCGCGTTCAATGCCGGAAAGCTGCCGATCACGCCAGCCTTGCACTGTGCGATGACCAGATCGGGCCCGGAGACCAGAAACATCGGAGAGCAGATCACAGGCAGGCGCAGGCGACCGAGAGGGGAATCGAAATACATTGTCAATTTTCTACATCGTTTCAACAAGGTTTGGCGAAGCTGAGGTAAAACCAATTTTCATAAGAGAACCATCAAAAACTGGCACCTCTGACCTCATGGAATTGCTCACATCGCGGAATAGTCGGCGGAAGAACTACGTAAGCCGGTTTGGTCCTGGCCCCAAACCGTCCCTGCGCTATCGCCTTCCTGGCAATGCAACTGCAACTCGCAGGGCAGGGTTAATGGAGCGAGGCCCCTAAAGGAAAACCGATGGGGTGGGTCTTGCAAGGCAACAGCGGCAAGATTCAACAGTAATGTTGCCTGTAGAGGGCCGTGGACAACAAGGCCTGGATAGGCTTCGGCTTCGGTTGCGTAGACGTGGTCATAGTGGATGCGATGCGCGTTGAATGTTAGCGCGGAGTAGCGAAACAGCAGCACCGGATCTGGCGTAAGGCTTGATCGGAGCGTGTTTGGGTCCGGCGCGACGCGCCTGCGCTTCACGGGTTGGGACAGGGTGATGCCACGATAAACAATTGTCTGCCGTTCCCGTATGCAGAGCCGGTTGCCACTTGAGTATTCGTGATCGACATTGACAAAGACCAGCGCTCCGCTGCGGCCCTGCTTGGGCGTTATCTCCGCAATCGTCGAGCGGCGGGTGATGGTTTCTCCGACCGCGAGCGGGGCGATATGGGTGATATCGCTACCGGCCCACATCCGGGCAGGGAGCGGGACAGGCGGTAGAAACCCGCCCTTTGAGGGATGGCCGTCCTCCGAGAGAGAGGTGCCTGGCACGGCATCAAGTGTCAAACACCAGTGAATTCCCAGCGGGACATCGCCCGCACCTTGCCAAAGATGGGGGCCCAATGTGGCACGGAACTTGTCGATCAGTCCCGGCGTCAGCACATCGTCCTTGGTCTCGGTGCGCCCCAGCCAGGGCGGAAGTGTTTCGATTTCGTCTTCTGTCATATCCCTCGTCTCGAAGATATCGCAAAGCTGATCGGACAACCCCGTCCAAGTCAACCAGTACCGGTCTGGCCAGGAACGGCCTGTATTGATCTTTCGGGGGTGTCCTTCCTACAGCGCGGTATAGCCGCCATCGACGACCATTTCGGACCCGGTCATAAAGGATGCCTCGTCGGAAGCCAAAAACAACACCGCCCGGGCCACCTCTTCCGGCTGTGCCGCACGCTGCATGATCGTTGTTCCAAGTAGTTCTTTCTCGCTGGTTGGGTCAGCCAGAATGTCTTCGGTCATCGCCGTGCGGATCACGCCCGGATGGACCGAGTTCGCCCGGATGTTGAACTCAGCGTAATCCGCCGCCGTCGACTTGGTGAACAGTCGCACCGCACCTTTGGTCGCCTGATATGCCGCCGCCGAGGGTGCGCCGACCAGACCATAGATCGACGAGATATTGACGATTGATCCACCGCCCGCGGCTTTCATGTTTTCCAGCACCGCCTTGGTGCCAAGAAAAACCCCCCTGGCATTGATCGCGAAGATCTTGTCCCATTCCTCTGCCGTTGTGTCCTGCACCGTCTTCATGAGAAGGATGCCGGCATTGTTGATCAATACGTTGATATTGCCGAATGCCGTCCTGCCTTCTGCGACCGCCTTTTCCCAGCTGGCGGCGTCGGACACATCCAGATGCACGGCCGTTGCGTTGCCACCCGCATCCTTGATATCCTGCACCACGGCCTTCGCGCCTGCATCATCGACATCGGCGACGATGACCTGAGCCCCTTCATCGGCAAAGATACGCGCCTCGGCGGCACCCATGCCCTTCGCTGCACCGCTGATCAATGCCGTCTTACCCTGAAGTCGTTTCATGTTGATCATCCTTCCAGATTGCTGTGACGGCAATTCTACAGAACGCGGCTGTCGTCCTTCATGACAGAGATCAATTCCGCTCACGGATAACTCAGAAGGACCGCGGCATCCCAAGGATATGCTCGCCGACATACGACAGGATCAGGTTGGTCGAGATCGGGGCCACCTGATACAGCCGCGCCTCGCGGAACTTGCGCTCGACATCATACTCCCGCGCAAAACCAAAGCCACCATGGGTCTGGATACAGGCATTTGCCGCTTCCCAACTGGCTTCGGAAGCCAGGAGCTTGGCCATATTCGCCTGCGCCCCGCAGTCCTGACCGGCATCGAAACGCTTACAGGCCTCAAAGCGCATCAGATTGGCGGCCTCGACATTCACAAACGCCTTGGCGATAGGAAACTGCACACCCTGGTTCTGCCCGATGGGTCGGTCGAAAACGATGCGCTCGCCCGCATAAGCGCGGGCCTTGTCCACGAACCAGTAGCCGTCGCCGATACATTCCGCCGCAATCAGCGTCCGTTCGGCGTTCAGCCCGTCGAGGATGTGGTAGAAACCGCGCCCTTCCGTGCCGATCAGATTCTCGGCCGGGATTTCAAGGTTGTCGAAGAACACTTCGTTGGTCTCGTGGTCGGGCATGTTGGCGATGGGGCGAACCTCCATGCCATTGCCGATAGCCTCTTTCAGATCGACCATGAAGATCGACAGGCCCTGGGACTTTTTCTTGACCTCCTTCAGCGGTGTGGTGCGCGCCAGCAGGATCATCAGGTCCGAATGCTGGATACGGCTGATCCAGACTTTCTGACCGTTGATCTCGTACCGATCGCCCTTTTTGACCGCCGTGGTCTTGAGCTTGGTGGTGTCCGTTCCGGTGGTCGGCTCGGTCACGGCCATGGATTGCAGGCGCAGCTCGCCGCTGGCGATGCCAGGCAGGTATTTCTGCTTCTGCGCGTCCGAGCCGTGCCGCAGGAGCGTGCCCATGTTGTACATCTGTCCGTGGCAGTGGCCCGCGTTGCCGCCGCAGCGGTTCACCTCTTCCATGATGATCGAGGCCTCGGTCAGGCCAAGGCCCGAGCCGCCGTATTCTTCGGGGATCATCGCGGCAAGCCAGCCCTCGCGGGTCAGCGCATCAACAAACTCCTCGGGATAGGTCTCGTTTTTTCCAAAATTCCGGTGGTATTCCGGCGGGAATTGCGCGCAAAGCGCCCGCAGCGCGTCGCGCAGATCGGTATGGGTCTCGGGGGCCGAGGTTTGCATCGCTCAGCTCGCTCCGGGGCCGGAGGTTTCGAGGATCTCTTCTTCGGCGCGTTGCCACAGCTCGAAGGAAATCGGGTTCTCGCTTTCCTCCAGAATATGGCCGACCAGCCCGATGGCGCGCGCCATGACGCCAAAGCCGCGCACGATCTTCCAGGGGAAGCCGAATTCGCAGCAGATCGCGCCGATGGCACCGGTGGCGTTGATCGGCAGCATCTTGCCCGACTTCTCCTCGGCGATGGCCTGGATTTTCTGGATCAGCGCGATGTATTCGCCCGACTTGCCGCTTTCGGCCGCAATCTCGAACAGACGCGGGGCGCGCGGATCGACGGGCTTGTGCACCGGATGGCCCAGCCCGGGCACGATGGCCTTCTTGGCACGGAATTTCTCGACCGTCTCCAGTGCGATGGCGTCCAGATCGGCACCAGTGCCGAGCTTGTCCTCGGGCAGCGCCTCATAGAGCATCTTCGATGCGCCTTCCATCGACCCGACAAACACCGTGCCGAGCCCGCACAGCCCGGCCGCGACGGCCGCCTGAAGCGATTCCGGCGCGCCCATATAGGTCATGCGCGCTGCCAGGGCCGAGGGGGTGATGCCATGTTCGACCAGGGTGATGACAATGGCGTTGAAGACGCGGCTTTCCTCGGGCGTCGCCTTGCGACCCGTCAGTTGCAGAAAGGCGAGATCGCCCAGGTTCATGTGGCCGAGGATCTCGTTCGGCAGATCGAGCCCGCGCACGCAGATTTTGTCGGGAGTGCTCCAACCGATGTTAGAGCTGATTTTTTCCTTGCGCTTGCCCATTAGACCGGATCCCATGAAAAGACATCCGCCGAAACTTCAAGCGGTGTGAATTGCGACTTGAGCGCGGGAATGGCGCGCTCGGCGATTTCATCTGCGGTCCAGCCATCGCCGGAATGAACCGACCGCACCGGGCGGGGCTGGTTGAACAGGAAGATCTCGTTCTTGCGAACCGCAAAGATTTGTCCTGACACGTCAGCCGCGCGGTCGCTCATCAGAAAACAGGCCATCGGTGCAACCTTGGCCGGTGTCATCTCCTTGATCTTTTCGACCCGTGCCACCTGTTCCGGGGTGTCTGTCTTGATAGACGAGATCATCCGGCTCCAGGCGAAGGGCGCGATGCAGTTCGACCGCACGTTCCAGCGTTTCAGGTCAAGCGCGACCGATTTCGAGAAGGCCGCGATGCCCAGCTTTGCCGCCGAATAATTCGCCTGCGCCAGATTGCCGATCAGCCCCGAGGTCGAGGTCATATGCACCAGCGCACCGCCCTCTTGCTCGCGGAAATAATCGGCCGCCGCGCGGCTGGTGTTGAAGGCGCCATAAAGATGAACCTTCACCACCGCGTCGAAATCCTCGTAGGTCATCTTGTGGAAGAACCCGTCGCGCAGGATGCCGGCGTTGTTCACCACCGCGTCGATGCGGCCGAATTCCTTGACACCCGCCTCGATCATCGCGCGCGCGGCGTCCGGATCGGTGACAGAGCCGCCATCGGCGATCGCATCGCCGCCCGCCGCCTTGATCTCTTCGACGACTTTCTGCGCCGCAGTTTCTGTCTGACCGGTGCCTTTCAGGGATGCGCCCAGATCATTGACCACCACGGCGGCGCCTTC
>JAASSQ010000134.1 GCA_021767845.1 Roseovarius sp.
GGCCAACCTGAAGAACCACAAGTGGACGAACATCAAGGACCAGGTGGACATGATCGAGATGCCCTCGGGCAACCGGATCATCCTGCTGTCGGAAGGCCGGCTGCTGAACCTGGGCAACGCGACGGGGCATCCCAGCTTCGTGATGTCGGCGTCCTTCACCAACCAGGTGCTGGCGCAGATCGAGCTGTGGCAGCGTGGCGATGAGTATGACAACCAGGTCTACATCCTGCCCAAGCATCTCGACGAGAAGGTGGCGCGGCTGCACCTGCAGCGGATCGGCGTGAAGCTGACCGAGCTGCGCCCCGACCAGGCCGACTATATCGGCGTCAAACCCGAAGGCCCCTTCAAGCCGGAACATTACAGGTATTGACCCGAAACCGTCTCGGACAAGGCCCCGGCAGGCGATGCCGGGGCCTTTTTGATGCGATCCGGTCGTGACGAAAGCAGGAAATATTTCCCTTTGCCGGGTCTGAAACTGCCGCTATCGTTCGATACGGCGCAGGATGGCGCTTGTTTATTGGATATGGGCCGGCATGGACGCTGGACAGGTGGGAGAAACAGTATGGGAAAGCGTGACGATTTGATCGCCCAATACGCGGATGATCTGCGCAACAAATGCGGGATGGAGCCGGACATGAACCTTCTGGAGAAGGTGACCATCGGCTGCGGTCCAGCGATCTATGACGCCGATGCCTCGACCGTCGCGGGAAGCCAGCCGGGTGAGCTGGAAACCGTCAAGAACAACTTTCTCATCAAGAAACTGGGTCTGCCGGACGGGCCGCAACTGATGGAGGCGATCAACCAGGTGCTGGAGACCTATGGACGGTCTGAGCGCAACAAGTATCGCGCGGTGGTGTATTACATGCTGACCAAGCATTTCGGGAAAGAGTCGGTCTACGGCTGAGCCGGATTTTCCATGGAAATCAGACGCCTGCCCATTGGGTGGGCGTTTTTCATTTGAAAGGTATTCTAGGCATTCGCCGCTTGGACGCGCCGGCATTCAGGGGTATTGTCGATCCAAGGCCAGTAAGGCCGGGACCTATTCCAGAGACACGTGTGGTGCGTAGGGAGCACGTGGGGTAACGGAGGGTGTCGGCCGGGCTGGCGCCCTCCGTTCATCGCTGCTTACGGGTCGATACCGGCCATACCGCAGACGATCCGCCATTCCTCGGATGTGACAGGTTGTACGGAAAGACGGGGACTTTTGACCAGAACCATGTCGGCCAGCCGGGGATCGGCCTTGATCTTGTCGAGCGTCACCGGGGTTTCGACCGGCTCCACCGCCTTCACATCGACGCATTCCCAACGCGGGTCGTCGGTGGTGCTGTCGGGATGGGCGGTGGCGATCACCTCGACGATGCCGACGACGGCTTTTTCCTTCTGGCTGTGGTAGAAGAACCCCCTGTCGCCAATCTCCATCTCGCGCATGAAATTGCGGGCCTGGTAGTTGCGCACGCCGTCCCATTCCTCGCCCGCGTCGCCCTTGGCCACCTGGTCGTCCCAGCTCCAATCGGAGGGTTCGGATTTGAACAGCCAGTAGCGCATCGTTCAGATCACCTTTTTCCATTCGATCAGATCGACCGACTCGAAAAGGCCCGCCTTGGCGTAGGGGTCGTTGGCGGCCCAGTCCCGCGCCTGAGCCATGTCCGAGACGTCGAGAATGACGAGAGAGCCGGACATGGTGCCGTCGTCATCCAGAAGCGGCCCGGCCTGGGCGACGACGCCGGTGTCCTTGAGGTAGGCGATATGCGCGTCGCGGTTGTCGAGGCGGGTTTGCAGGGCGCCGGGCTTGTCGCGGGCGATGAGGGCGATCAGCATCATTCTTCCTTCAATGGTCGTGACAGGAGCATATCCACCGCCTGTTGCACCTGCAATTCCTCGTCGATCAGTGCGGTGATGGCGCGGGTCACCGGCATGTCGATACCCAAGCTGAGGGCGCGGGCACAGACTGCGCGCGCGGTGGCCGCGCCTTCAACGGTGATCGCGGGGTCGAAGGGCTCGTTTCGACCCAAACTCAGCCCGAAACGGGTGTTGCGCGACTGTTCGGAGGTGCAGGTCAGCACGAGATCGCCAAAGCCCGACAGGCCGGTCAGGGTGTCAGGGCGGGCCCCCAGGGCCGAGGCCATGCGGCACATTTCCGAGAACCCGCGGGTCATCAGCGCGGCCCGCGCGCTTTCACCAAGCCCGGCGCCCATGACCACGCCGCAACCGATGGCCATGACATTCTTGAGCGCCCCGCCCAGTTCCGCGCCGATGGTGTCGGTGGTGCGATAAAGCCGCAGATTGGCGGTGCTGAGGCTGTTCTGCAGGCTTTGCCCCAGATCGTCATCCTCGCAGGCCAGGGTCAGCGCCGTCGGAAACCCCTTGGCGATGTCCGCCGCGAATGATGGGCCGGTCAGGATGGCGGCAGGGGCCTCGGGCACAAGTTCGGAAATGATCCGGGTCGGACCCAGGCCGGTGGACAGTTCAATGCCCTTGCAGCAGGCCACGAGCGGCATGCCCGACAGCGCCGCGCCGTGTTGTTCAAGCAGGCCGCGCAGCCGCTGCATGGGCACGGCCAGCAGAGCGGCCTGGTGACCCAAAACAGACTCCATGTCGGCAGAAACCGTGATGTTTTCGGGCAGATCGACGCCGGGCAAGCGGCGGTCGTTGCGGCGCGTCTTGTGCATGTCGGTGGCATGGCTGGCATCGCGTGTCCACAAGGTGACGCGCGCCTCGCGTGACAGGGAAATGGCCAGGGCCGTGCCGAAGGCCCCTGCACCTAGAACCGCGATCATGCCTTGGCCCCCTTCTTGCCGCTGCCCAGAAGCGCGGGGCTGCCTTGATCGAGGGGCCAGCGCGGGCGGGCCGCGAGGGTCATGTCATCTTGCTTGCCGGCGCGGAACAGTTCTGCCCCGGCATAGGCGATCATGGCCGCGTTGTCAGTGCAAAGCGCCAGCGGCGGCGCGGTGAAGGCGACACCCATTTCGGCGGCAACAGTCTCTAATTCCACCCGGATCGTGCGATTGGCGGCGACGCCGCCCGCCACGGCCAGAACCGGCGCCTCTGGCACGTCCTCAAGATAGAGCGTCAGCGCGCGGCGGGTTTTCTCGGCCAGAACCTCGGCGACGGCGGCCTGGAACCCGGCGCTCAGATCGGCTTGGTCGGCGCGGGTGAGGCCGCCCTGTTCGGCCACCAAATCATCGCGGGCGCGCAGCACCGCGGTTTTCAGCCCCGAGAAGGACATATCGCACCCCGGCCGGTCCAGAAGCGGGCGCGGAAACCCGAACCGTGCGGCGTTTCCGGTCTTGGCCGCCCGTTCCACCAAGGGGCCGCCCGGTTGCGGAAGGCCGAGAAGGCGCGCGGTCTTGTCGAACGCTTCGCCGGGGGCATCGTCGATCGTGCCGCCGAGGCGCGTGTAGTCGGCGCATCCCCGCACGACCAGGAATTGGCAATGCCCGCCAGAGACCAGCAGGACAAGGTAGGGATAGGTGATCCCGTCAGTCAGGCGCGGGGTCAGCGCGTGGCCGGCGAGGTGATTGACCCCCACCAGCGGCAGGCCGGTGGCGGCGGCCAGACCCTTGGCACACATCACGCCGGAGAGCACGCCCCCGATCAGGCCTGGCCCGGCGGTGACGGCGATGGCGTCGAGATCGGAAAAGCCCAGATCGGCCTGTTTCAGAGCCTGTTCCACGCATGAATCGAGTTTTTCTGCATGGGCGCGGGCCGCGATTTCCGGGACGACGCCGCCATAGGCCGCGTGAAGAGCGGATTGCCCGTGGACCACCGACGACAGGATATGCGGCGCGCCATTCCGAAGCTGCACGACAGCGGCCGCGGTATCGTCGCAGCTGCTTTCGAGGCCGAGGATGGTGAGGCTGGTGCGCATGGGCCGCCCGTTGCGTGATTGGTCACAGGCAGGTAACACCGGATGGGCATGCAAACAACTCTGGACCGTTCATGGCGCCGATCTTGCTGATTACGCGGCCCGAGCCCTCGGGCGCCGCCTTTGCGGACCGGCTGCGGACAGGCGTGGCAGGTGGGCTTGAGGTGATCCAGTCGCCCATCATGCGGATCGAGCGGTGCGGGGCCTTGCCGGACATGGAGGGGATCAAGACCCTGATCTTCACCTCGCGCCATGGGGTCGAGGCCTATGCGGCATTGGGCGGGCCGGTGGATATTCCCGCCTATGCCGTTGGGGAGGCGACCGCGGTCGCCGCGCGGGGGGCAGGCCTGTCGGTGACGGTGTGTGACGGGGATGCCGCGTCGGTGCTGTCGCGCGTTCTGGCCGATGATGCGGCTGCCCCGGCGCTGCACCCGCACGGTGAGCATATGGCGCGCGATATCGCGAAGGATTTGACCGAGGCCGGAATAGAAACACATGATGTCGTGCTTTACCGGCAGGTGCCGGTGCATTTGACCGACCGGGCCAAGGCTGTGCTGGCGGGGGATCGGCCCGTGGTGGTGCCGCTTTTTTCACCGCGCAGCGCGCGGCTTTTTTTCGATGGGGCGCATGTCGAGGCCCCCCTGCTGGTCGCCGCGATCAGCGAGGCCGCAGCGCGGGCCGTGCCGGAGGGATCGGTCAGGGCGCTGGAGATTGCCAGCCGGCCGGATCAAGAGGCCATGGTCGAGGTGACGAAGGGGCTATTGGACGCGGCCAAGCGGCTTGAGGGCGATAGACCGGCAAAGTAAGCTGGCCGGGCGCGTGCCGAAACGGCAGGATTCGAAAGGGTGGTGCAAAGTGGCTGACAAGAAGACTTCGGGCAAGAAAGCTTCGGGTGAAAAGACCGATGATGTGACTGGCCCGGCGTCGGGGGACAGCACGGCGGACACGCCTGAAACCGAACAGGCCGCGGCCAGCCCCGAGGATAGCGCCGCGCCCCGGCAGGACGCTGAGGCCGAGACGCCGGCAGAAACGGACCCGGCCGCGACCGGGGTCGAGACCCAGGCGGGGCGCAAGCCGGATGAGGGCCAAGCCACCGACGAGCCGCCCGAAAGCGATGATTCCAGTGAGGGGCGGAAGGACGAGACGTTCGAGGCCGATGGTGCGCCTGAGCGCGATGATGAGGCGAAGGCCGAGGAGGCCGAAGCCGGCCCCATCGAGCCCGAGCCGATGCCCGCCCCGTTGGCCACCGAGCAGGTTGTCATCCGCAAGGGCGGGTTCGTTCCGATGCTTCTGGGCGGTCTTGCCGCGGCGGTGATTGGCTTTGGCATGGCGCGGTATGTTCTGCCCGAGGATTTCCCGTTTCCGCAGGACAACGGCGATGATGCGGCGCTGCAGGAGATTTCCGCGCGGCTTGACACCCAATCCGAGACGATCGCGGCGTTGGGGGATCGGGTCGAGGGGCTTGGCGAGGGCCCGGATCTGAGCGGTCTGGAGGCCGGTCAGGCGCGTCTTTCGTCGGCCGTTGAAACGATGTCCGGCCGGATGGACGAGATGTCGGCCCGGCTGGACGCGCTGGATGCGCGCCTGACCGAGGTCGAGAAACGCCCGATGACAGACGGCGCCTCGACCGCGGCGATAGACGCCTACGAGCGCGAATTGGCCGCGCTGCAAGAGGCGATCGCCGCGCAACGTGCCGAGATCGAAAGCATCGCCGAAGAGGCGCGCGAGATGGAGGAAAGCGCCGAGGAGACCGCGCAGGCCACGTTGCGCCGCGCGGCCCTGACGCGCATCCAGTCCGCCCTGGAATCGGGCAGCGCATTCGCCTCCGCCGTGGCGGACCTGCAAGGTGCCGGTGTTGATGTGCCCGATGTTCTGGATGCGGCCGCGCCCGAGGGCGTGGCGACCCTGGGCGACTTGCAAGACAGCTTCCCCGATGCGGCGCGCGAGGCGTTGGCCGTGTCGCGTCAGGTGGCGGGCGATGGTGGCGGGATCGGGGATTTCCTGCGCACGCAGCTTGGCGCCCGGAGCCTGACCCCGCGCGAGGGCGACGACCCAGACGCGATCCTGTCGCGAGCCGAAGCGGCCGTGCGGGACGGGCGCCTGACCGATGCGCTGGCCGAGATCGAAACCTTGCCCGAAGAAGGCCGTGCCGCTCTGTCGGACTGGTCGGGGCAGGCCGCGCGGCGGCTGGACGCACTGGCCGCCGCCGAAGAGCTGGCCCAGGACATGAACTGAGAGCGAAAGGGCAGGCAAGATGCTGTGGTCGATTACAAAGATTGTCGGGTTTATCGCTCTGGTCGCCGCCGCGACCTTTGGTGCGGCGCATCTGATCGAGATGGAAGGCGGGGTTCGGATCGTCCTTGGCGGGCAGGAATTCAACCTGACGCCGATCAAGGCCGTGATCGCGCTTGTCTTTCTGGTCGTGGCGATCTGGCTGGCTTTGAAGTTGGTCTCGCTGCTGGTGGCGACGCTCAAGTTCATCAATGGCGATGAAACCGCGCTGTCGCGGTATTTCGACCGCAAGAGCCAGGAAAAGGGCTATCGCGCTTTGTCCGAAGGGCTGATGGCGCTGGCCTCGGGCGAAGGGTCGCTTGCCATGTCCAAGGCAAAGAAAGCCGACAAGTATCTGCGCAAGCCGGAACTGACCAACCTGATCACGGCGCAGGCCGCCGAGATGTCGGGTGACGGGGCCAAGGCCGAGAAGGTTTACAAGAAGCTGCTCAAGGATGAGCGCACCCGGTTCGTCGGCGTGCGCGGCCTGATGAAGCAGAAGCTGGAGGCCGGCGATACCGACACGGCTTTGAAGCTGGCCGAACGCGGCTTTGCGCTGAAGCCGGGGCACGAAGAGATCCAGGACACGCTGCTGCGGCTTCAGGCGGAGCACGAAAACTGGAAAGGCGCGCGCGACACGCTGAACGCCAAGCTGAAATACGGGACATTGCCGCGCGACGTGCACAAACGCCGCGATGCCGTGCTGGCCCTGTCCGAGGCGCGCGACGTGCTGGACGAGGGGAAATCCATCGAGGCGCGCGAAGCCGCGATCGAGGCCAACCGCCTGTCTCCCGACCTGATCCCAGCCGCCGTCCTGGCTGCCCGCAGCTATATCGAGCAAGGCTCAAAACGGTATGCGGCGCGCGTGGTGAAAAAGGCGTGGAAGGTGCATCCGCACCCCGATCTGGCCGCTGCCTATGCCGAGATCGAGCCGGACGAGACACCCGCACAACGCCTGAAACGGTTCGGCAAGCTGCTGTCGATGCATCCCGGCCATCGTGAAAGCCGGTTGCTTGAGGCCGAGTTGCACCTGGCAGCCGAAGACTTCCCGGCCGCCCGCCGGGCGCTGGGCGATCTGATCGAAACGGACCCGGATGCGCGGGTTCTGACGATCATGGCCGCGGTGGAGCGGGGCGAGGGATCGTCGGATGCGGTGGTCAAGGGCTGGCTGGCGCGCGCGCTGTCGGCGCCGCGCGGCCCGCAATGGGTGTGCGACACTTGCCAGCATATCCACACCGACTGGGTTCCGCTCTGCGAGAATTGCCATTCCTTCGACACCTTGAGCTGGAAGACGCCGCCTGCCTCGACCATGACCACGTCGACCGGGATCGAAATGCTGCCTCTGATCGTCGGTGCGCTCGAGAACCGGCCCGAAGAAAGCGAAGAGGCCGACGACGAGGCGGAGCCCGTCGTCGATGCCGAAGTCGTCGAGGAAAACGGCCAGCCGGCAGAAGGGCAAGAGGCGAAAAAATAGGTCTTCCCAGTCGTGTCTTGCGGTGCTATAGCGCCGCCCCACGGGGCCGGTGTAGCTCAGCTGGTAGAGCACGTCATTCGTAA